>JAFGHO010000027.1 GCA_016930085.1 Spirochaetales bacterium | reverse complement strand
GAACGTGTCGTTCTATGAACGTGTCGTTCTATGAACGTGTCGTTCTATGAACGTGTCGTTCTATGAACGTGTCGTTCTATGAACGCTGCTGGTTTTTTAAAAAACCCGATACAGTGCCGTTTTCCGGAAACAGGATGCCGGCGTGACGACTTATTCCTTCTTTTCGGCCCCCATCAGAATGCTATTGATTTCATCGATTTCAACGCTAAGCATCTGCTCCATCGCATCTGTGGTAAGCGAGAGTGCATGAAGCGCGGCCTTTTCCATCGTTCCGCCCTGACCGTGCGTATTATCCGCCTTTTCCCGCTTTACCGTTTTATTGTACAGGGTTTTCCCGTCCGATACCCTGATGATACGGATTGTCGCCCGCGCTTCGGAGACGAAGGCGTTCAGCTTTTTACCCTTATATTCCTGTTGCGCGATCCGGTAACAATCGTTCAATACCGCGACAATATAGGAGACATCCTCTTCGAGACCGAGCCGCCCGATCGCCTTCTTGTCTCCGTTATATACACTGTTGAAGGTGTTCTCGGCGAGGCTCGCGTTATACAGCGAAAAATCAAACGCGACATCCTTGAGTTTATCGTAGACCACTTCGAAAATCTTCGGGTCGTCGGAAATACCGAGATCGGAACGTTCCATGACGAAAATGACGGCCTTGCGCGCCGGCGGGGTATAAATAAAGTTGCGGACGACGCCTTCAAACGTATACAGATAATCGTGTTCCCTGAAAAAAAGCTGCGCCCGGATGATATTTTCAGAATTCGCATTATCGAATCGGGAAACGACGACATTTGCCTGTCCGTAATCGTTCGTATTGACGACCGAGGCGCTTAAAATCCCCGAACCTTTTATAAAGGAAAACGCGATCGGCGCGTTTGCGATAAGCGACCTGCCCAACCCCGTATCGATGGTGAGAAGTACCGACGGCTGCCGCTTGATATCCACCGAACTCCCGCTTACCTGGTTGAGATTTACATCGAGCCATGAAGGATCCACTTCCAGAGAAAGCGCTGCCTCGAGTTCCTTGAGTTTCTGTTCTGCTTCCACGGCGAGTTCCGTCGCTTCCGCCGGGGGGCTTTTCATCAGATGTTTTTCAGCGAGAACAAGGACAAGCTGTTTCATCCCTTCCGCGTATGAACCGTAATTGATTTTATCGAGTCCATTATCGAGATAATCCTGCATTTTTGAAAGCCGCTGGACGTCTTTTTCTCCTGTCGAGGCGGTATCGGTACCGGCTTGCGTATCCCGGGTATCGCTTTCCGTTTTAGATGTATCCGTTGAAACACATCCGGACGCCAACAGACAGCATGTCATGATAAATAGCATAAAAGCATGTTTCATGGAAAATCCCCCTTGCTACCATTGCAGTTCGATGACCGCACGCTCTTTGTTCGTAAGCAATTCGGCCATCGTGGTTTCGTAGGTAAAGGTCTGCCTGTTTTTCGACACCCCCCCCACATTATAGGAATTGATTGGTTTCGGCGTATTGACGATATAGACAAACGAGTAATCCGCAAAATATGTTTCGATCATGGATAACGTATCGGCGGAAATATCGGTTTCCGCCGGGACGGGCAGTTCCTGCCTGAAAAGTGTCGCATCGCCTTTCACATCGACCGTCATGGACGCTTCCCCGTTACGTTCGAGGCGGGTGAGAAGCCGGGAGGAGGCGAATGATACAACCGCCTTGATGACGATCATATTACCGCTTTCCGATCTCTCATATGATTGGAGGAGAAGGCCGTCGACATTGTCGGTGACCTCGAGAAAGTCCTCCTTGTGGACCGGAAACGGAAGCGGTTTTTCTTCCTCGCCTATTTTCCCGAACTCGCCGAACGATTTCGAGAAATGATAGGTAAGCGAGATAGTCCCGGACCCGTCCTTTTTGAACGTAATATCACTCTGAATCCCGACACAGGAGGCTAATATACAAACCAAAACCACAAGAATTGCCACATTGAGCCGGGAAAAAACCTCAATCCCCCGGCTGTGTATTTTTTTTCCGCCCATCCACCGTATAACGACGCCGTTACCGGGCGCAACGGTTTTTCTCTGACTCATCTCTCTTCCTCCTCATTTTCATCTTCATCGACTTCTTCAATCTCTCTTTTACCTGTCGAACTATCCCGCCTGGATGCGGTATTCCGGACAGTCTCCCGTTCCTTCCGTTGTTCCTTATTACCGGTCTTTTTATCCGGGGTTTTCATCGTCTTCTTTTTTACCTTCACCGGTTTCTTGTCGAGTGAAGCCAGAAAAAAGGCGATCGGAAGAATGATAATAACACAAACAATTGCGACAATAACCTCCCACGACGAAAGAATTTTGAGAATGACAGAATAATTCATTTCACGCTTCCCTTTTCACGTTCATGTACCCCCGAAACGATACGCGCAGGCATCGCGGAGGTACCCCCTGCGCGACATGATCCCGCTACTATAAGATAATAGAAGATAATGGAGGCAATGACAAGTAATAAATTACGGCATTTTCTCCCGACCCCGGATGACTGATACCGCCACGCCCGGGAAAGGATTATTCTTCCCCTCCGCTATAACGGAACAAGAGGATATTTCCAGGCGGATTGTTCGTTTTTTTCTTCCCCTCGTTTGATATCAACATGTCGCCGTTCCTGAAAAAAGCGAGCCCCTCAGGCTGGAAATAGAGTTTCGGGTCGAGGACGGTTGCCGATACGATCCCCCCGTCTTCGTCACAGACGACTAAAAGACGGTCGTTCGCGGACAGAACATAAAGTTCTCCGGTCAAAGGATGTATTGCCACGGCACTGGGGTTGAACTTTATTTTTTTTATTCCCGCGGGTAGTTTCTCCCGTATGGCGTCCGGATCGAGTTTTATCCTTTGTTTTTCCCCGAACCCGCCGCCGGTTTTTTCAAATACGAACAGGTAGCGGTTATCCGCATTACTGTCTTTTACCAGGCGCGATTTGGAGGCGATAATCAGACGGCCGCCGGCGCCATGGAAGAGGCCTTCGTTGTTGAGGCAGCCGATGACGAAGTGCTGCGTCCCGACCGAAAGATTGTCCGTCAGGAAATTACCGATCGTGTACAGCCTCGCATCGCTTCTTAAGACATAAAGATTACCGCCGTCGTATGCGATGTCTTCATAATCCCCGATATTTCCGAAATGGATCGTCCGTGAAATACGTTTCTCGATCGTATCATACAGATAGACGATGCCTTTTTCATCCTGGACGCAGGCGATTGTAGCGTCATCGATAATTTCCACACCGGATATCTCGAGCAGTTCGACCGGCATCTCCATGGTCACATCAGGACGGGTCAAGGCGTAGCCGGCGTGCGCCGAGTCTTCTTCGCGGTACACATCCTCCGGAATCGAATCGGACCGGACAACCGTTACCGTTCTTACGATCGTTTCCGTTTTTTCCAGAACCCCTTTCATCGTATAGAACAGAATCATTTCCTTTTCGTCTTGCACCAGTTCTATTTCATAGTATTTTTTGGCCCCGCTTTTTTTGACGATCTCGACATCGTCGATTTCCCACTCGTGATACGCTTCCTGTATATGTTCGATAATGCTTTCGGGCAGTTCGGTATAGGAGATTTCCGTCTCAGTCGCCATCCAGTTTCCTTCCCGATCGTAATCCGCTTCATGCTGGCGGCCTTCATAGAGAAACTCCACTTCGAAACCGCTGTTCTCCTCTTCTATTTCGAGTATGCGGGCGCCCGGATATTTCTTATTGACATGATCGATAATCAGGTTGTTCTATGAACTGCACGTGCAGCCGAGGAAAAGCACAAAAACACCTGAAAAAACGGCTTTGATCATAATATACCAGAACAGTGTATCTTTTCCACGTTCCATGACAATCACCTCTTTTATATTTTTTTTATTTATCTATGATACTTGAAATCGATAGTTGCGGCAAGCCGGGGAACATACGGGAGTCCGGCAGTTATATCCGGCGGCGTCACCTCATCGACGGCGATCGGAAACCGGTCGCCGTATAACGGCCCCGCGTGTCGCCCGACGACACGTTTGTTACGAGACTGCAGCTCCCGCGTTCGCTTTATTCAGATTACTTTCAATGCAAGCAGGGCATTTATCAGCTTTTGACTGTTACCCAGGGGATACGTTTCGGAAGAAGCCTGTTTTATATAATTGATGACTTCGTTTATCTTCTTTATCACCGGTGCCGCCACCGCCGCCGTCTCCTGCGTATCAAGCTTCCGGAGCGCCGCTATCGCCTCTTCGATCGATTTTTTGTTCTCTTCCACATACCGGTAGACCGCATCTCCCGCCGCAACCGCATCCTCCGGATTCTTTTCAAAAAGCGTCATCACGTTATCGAGGTGGCTGATATATATCCCGGCCGGACCCGAGACACCGCAGCAGAATGCAAGCAATGAAAGCAATATCAGAAAAACAGGCGTTATCGTCTTTATGTTCATGACACTCTCCTTCTCCTCATCGACGTTATAAAGCATATACCACGCGTTCGTATCAATCAAGTATAAATAAAGGAGAAAACCGGCCGCTTTACGGGAATGTTTCCGGCCAAGGCATTCCCCGCTTTTTCCGATTATACGGCAGGCTGCCGGCCTTTTTTCATCATTGCCATATCACAATATAATACCCTCATCGATTTCGATAGCATTGAATAAAAACACGGCAATTGATATGATATCGTCATCACTCGAGCATAATAACAGGCAGGGAGGTGGTTATGGAAGACAACAGCCCGAATCAAGGAAATCGAAAGCCTTATAACTGGAAGCTTTTACTTATCCTCGTTATCGCGATCTTTATCACTAATATAATGGTAACCCCTTATTCCCTCTCGCTGCAAACGGAAACGTCTTCGCAGGAACGTCTTCCGTTACCGTTAATCGCACTCATACCGCTCCAGTGGCTCGGAAACACGATACTGTACGGGATACTTGCGGCCGTCGGTCTCCTGATCGCGGGCCGGATAGGTATGGGACTCCCCTTTATGGAAAGTATTCTCACGGGAAAAGCCGATTACGATATTCTCCGTCGATTCATCCTTCCCGCCGTTATTGCCGGCATCGTATCGGCGATCTTACTCCTCTTTATCGACGCCGTTGTCTTCACGCCGCACCTTGCGCCGCTCCTTACACAAACGGGAATCAAGGATCCCTCCTCCCCGCTTGCCTCGCCCCCCGTATGGGCCGGATTCCTCGCCTCGTTTTACGGCGGGATTACGGAGGAAATCCTGCTTCGTCTTTTTTTGCTTTCCTTTTTTGCATGGATTATCCGATTTATCGACCATACCCACGAAGGCCGTCCCGGTATGGCGGCACTCTGGATCGCGAACATCCTTGCCGCCGTTTTATTTGGTCTGGGGCATCTCCCCGCCACGGCGGCGGCGGGATTGCCGTTGAATGCGCTCGTCATTACCCGCGCGATCGTCCTCAACGGGATCATCGGTGTCGTGTGCGGCTGGTTCTACTGGACATACGGCCTTGAATCATCGATTGTCTCCCATTTCAGCGCGGACCTCGTCCTGCATGTCATATGGCCGCTTTTCGGGTTTATCTGAAAAAGATACGTCGGAGGCACCGGAGCCGGTGACATTACTGCCGTTTTCGTTTTTTCTCTTCGATGCGTTTTTTCCGCTTGATCAGACCGCCTCGAGTCTCCAGGCCGAAGGGCGGATTCAGGGCGAACGCGAAATCGACCCAGAAAAGGGCCTCATCGTAGTCCCTCTTTCGATGTTCGTATAACTTGGCAAGCTCGATGGCGGCAAAAAGGCTTTTTTCAGCTTCCGCCATGACGCGCCAGATCGCCGCCGCCTCCTCCCACAGACATTTCCTTTTCAGGTAGAGACTGAGTGTTTTTCCCGCCCTGCGATCGCCTGCTGTAAACGCCCGTCTGAGCACCGCAATCCCCTCGGGGTTGTCGTTCAGAAGGAGGAATTCCCCCAACGCGCCCATATCGATCGTATCCGGATCGACTGCATTCGAGCCGGATGAAACGGAAAGGATACGATTCAGGAGAAGCGCCAGTGAATGAATGTCCTGGAGATTGTGCGAAAAAATACGGTTGATTCCTTCAGTCTCTCCCGTCGAGAGAAAATCGAAATATATATCGGGTATCTCGTAACCGCCGACATCGTTTATCCGACTGAATAAAAGCACCTTTTCTTCCATATCGCAGAGAGAACAGCTTCCGATACGGCGTTTCCAGAATCTCCTCGAAAGATAGAGAAGATCGAGCTGCCGTTCGATCGCAACAGTCATCCCGTGAAAAAGATACCTGCTCCGTATGAGGTGCGAATCGAACCCTTTGCCGTTGTACGAAACGTAAAGACATTCGGGCGGAAGGAGGCGTGCGACCGCCCCGAGGTATTCGGGTTCGCCGGGAAAATCGGAGAGAAATATCTGCCGTATGACGAACTCCTCACCTTCCACCCTGCCGAGTCCGATCAGAAAAAAGATATTGCCGGCGCCGCCCGACAGCCCGGTCGTCTCGACATCGAAGAAAAGGAGGTCTTCCGGCCTTGTTCCCGCCGGTATGAAATCAAATGACGACAGATCGGAAAAATGAAACGGATTCTTTTTGCGCGTAACCGCCTGATAGACAAACTCACCCTCCTTCTTCCATTCCGGGGGCAGGGATATGACCGGCTTTTTTTGTCCGATTTGCTTTTTTTCCCCAGGACGCACCCTTCCGGATTCGATAAAGCGGAGCTTCTCCCTCAATGACGATATCGGATCATTCATCGGACGGCGTCCCTACATCATCCATAAGCGAGGCGACGAGGGTTTTCAGATCGTCCTCCTGTTCATCTCCCTCTACCGGTCCTATACAGGAAGGGCAGCCGCGGGCGCATCCGCATGAGGTCATGAGTTCCCGTGTTCCGGTCAGGATTTTTCCCGCATTGAGGAGAAACCCTTCGGAAAGACCGGTCCCGCCCGCGTACATGTCATACACATAGAGTGCCGGGGTGTTGAAAAAGGGATCGCGGACGCGTTCGGCAATACCGATATCGGACGGATCGCAAAGCAGAAACACGGGCGCCACATGTTTCACAAGATAACCGAGCCGCTGCATGACTTTTGCCTTATGCCCTTCATCGAGGCGAGTGAACCGGCTGGCCTTCCCGTTCGGGAAGGAAAAAAGCAGGACCACGCTTCGCGTGTGCATTTCTTCCGCTGCCAGATTTATCTCGCCGTAGCCGATATTCTCGTGGGTTTTGAACTTCAGTTTTTTGAATTTCGTTACCTGTGTCCGGACCAGTATATCCCCGATAACGAACCTGATATTGTATCGATCCTCCTCCCTGTCACAATGGAGGACCTTGATATCGGTCTTGACGATCGAATCCGTGTAATAATTGACCTTCGATTCCTCGACATAGCATTTGAGGTTTTCCAGATCGAGTTTGACGACCATATACTGATTTCCGAGGTGGATGTACACCGCGTGATCGTGAATCAGCATCTTTGCCGACGGCACGTCCATTTCACCGATTACGATGTTTTTCCCGCCGGTCTCATCGATTATCACCACGTTCCCCTGTGTCGATGAACGAAGCGAGACATTTTCCGCCGGATATGTCCTGTTTGCCCAGTAGTACTTTCCGCCGGTCGCCCTGATCACCCCTTCTTCCTCGAGAAAAGAAAGGAGTTCCCCGACATCCGTCGAGACAAAACGTTGTGAATCAAAGGGTAGTTCAAACAAGGCGCATTTGAGTTGATCCATGAGAATGAAAAGATTGTCGGGGTCGATCAAGCCGGATTCTGGCGATCTGCCGAAAAAATAAGCGGGGTGGTTGACCAGATACTGGTCGATCGGGGAGGCGGAGGCGACGAGAATCGAGAGGGAAAGGGCCGTCCGTCTTCCCGCCCGGCCGGCCTGCTGCCAGGAAGATGCAATGCTTCCGGGAAATCCGGCCAGCACCGAGGCGTCGAGCCCCCCGATATCGATACCGAGTTCGAGCGCGTTCGTCGAAACCACGCCATTGATCGTTCCCTCACGCAGTCCCCTTTCGATCATCCGCCGTTCGTTCGGAAGGTAACCCCCGCGGTACGAGGCGATCCGTATCCCGTGATCGCCGGTATAATAACTGGAAAGGGCGTCCTTTATATAGGAGGCGATAAGTTCCGTTCTGACCCTCGAACGGGCGAAGACGATCGTCTTTACCCCCGCCTTCAAAAGCTTCGAGGCGATACGCTGCGACTCGAGGACCACCCCCCGCCGGATTCCCTGAACGGGATCGACGAGCGGGGGGTTGTAGATGACGAAGTGGCGTTCCCCCGAGGGAGAGCCGTTATCGTCGACGAGGACGGCCTGTTCCTCGATGATTTTCTCGGCGAGCTGGCGGGGATTCCCGATCGTTGCCGAACAGCAGATAAAGCGAGGGTGCGAACCGTAAAACGATAAAATCCGTTTCAGCCTTCGTATCACATTGGTGACGTGGCTGCCGAATACCCCGCGATAGATATGAATTTCATCGATCACGATAAACCGTATCGATCTGAGGAACTTGATCCATTTCGGATGATTGGGGAGGATTCCCGTATGCAGCATATCGGGATTGGTGATGACGATTCTTCCCTCCTCCCGCGCCGAAATCCGTATCGAGGAGGGGGTATCGCCGTCGTAGGTGAAGACACGTACCGGAATGACGCCGTTTCCCACCATATCGTTCAATTCCGACTGCTGATCCTGCGAAAGCGCCTTTGTCGGGAAGAGATACAGCGCCCTGGATTCGGGCGATTCGAGAAGGGTCTGGAGAACGGGAAGGTTGTAGCAGAGTGTCTTTCCGCTCGCCGTCGGTGTGACGACAACGACATTCGAACCGTTTTTCACCTCACGGTAACAATCCGCCTGGTGGGTATACAACCGGGTGATACCGTGCCTTTCAAGCGATTCTCTGATACGCGGGTCGATGCGATCCGGAATCGGGGAAAATTTCCCGGAACGCGGACGTATCGTTTCCCAGTGGGCGACATTGGATGAGAATTGTCTGTCATTTTTTAATTCCTCAATGATCTTTTCGAGCATAACGTCCGCGGTCTCCGGCTTTTCTTGCGACTGGCACTTTAATGTACCACTATTCCGGCCCCGTGACAATATATTCATACGCCTTTATTGACTTGATTATCGTTATCATTTACAATAGACATGGAGGAAAGTTGAAGTGGCAGATGTGGTATGTCTTATTCTGAGCGGCGGCAAGGGAACACGGTTATATCCCCTTACCAAACTTCGCGCCAAACCGGCAGTTCCGTTCGGCGGTAAATACAGACTGGTCGATATTCCTATTTCGAATTGCATCAACTCGGGCTTCAAGAATATCTATATCATTACGCAGTTCAATTCCTCCTCGCTGCACAACCATATCGCCCAGACATATATTTTCGACAGCTTCAGCAGGGGATTCGTCGAAATCCTTGCCGCCGAACAGACCTACGAACATTCGTCGTGGTACCAGGGAACGGCGGACGCGGTTCGCCAGAACATCCTCCATCTGCACGACCATTCCCCCGATTATTATCTCATCCTTTCCGGGGACCAGCTTTACCGGATGGACCTTGCCCGCTTTCTCCAGCACCATATCGAAATCAATGCCGAAATTTCCATCGCCGCTCATCCGGTCGACAGGGCGAGCGCGGTATCCCTCGGGATCCTCAAGGCGGAGAAAACGGGACGCATTACGGAGTTCTGTGAAAAACCGCCACTCGAACGCGATATCGAATATCTGAAAATACCCGACAGCGAGGAGTTCAAAACGATCTCACGGGAAGGGGGCAGGGAGTACCTCGCCTCCATGGGTATTTATCTCTTCAATGCCGGCGTATTAGAAAAGGCGCTCGACAATTCAATGACGGATTTCGGCAAGGAACTCATCCCCTACTGTATCGGCAAGATGAAAGTATTTTCATATATCTTCAATGATTACTGGGTGGATATCGGATCGATCAAATCCTTTTTCGAAGCGAATATCAACCTCGCCTCGATAAAGCCGAATTTCAATTTCTATAACGAACAGAAACCCATTTACACCCGGCGCCGCGACCTCCCCGCTTCCAAAATCAACTTCTGCACGATCAGCCAGTCGCTGACCGCCGACGGCTGCATTATCACCAACGCGACAATCATGAACTCGATCGTCGGCATACGGACGGTGATCGAATCGGGGGCGCATCTCGACAGCACCGTCTGCATGGGCGCCGATTATTACGAAACACTCGATCAGAAAAAGATCAACAAGAAAAACGGAATTCCCGATATCGGAATCGGGAGGGGGTCGATCGTAAAAAAAGCGATTATCGACAAAAACGCGCGGATCGGTGAAATCTGCAGAATCGGGATCGATAATTTTTCACGGGAAGACGGTGATTTCGGCGACTACTATGTGAAAGACGGGATTATCGTTATTCCCAAAAACGCCATTATTCCTTCGGGAACGGTCATCTGAAAAGACGGTTAAAAAAAATGACCTTCATCCCGTAGCTTTTTTTCCCCACCTGTGATATGATGAAAACCCCCGATGATGAAAAGATTCGGCACTTGACCAAGATGATAATATGGAGTGAATCAATGAGTAATTTTTTAAAAATCGGAATCCCGAAAGGAAGCCTTCAGGAATCGACCATTGAATTGTTCATGCACGCGGGATGGAAAATCACGTGTTCTTCGAGGAATTATTTTCCTTCCATCGACGATAAGGAAATAAAATGCGCTCTCGTGCGGGCACAGGAGATGGCCCGGTATGTCGAAACGGGAGTCCTCGATATCGGACTCACCGGGCTCGACTGGATTCTGGAGAATAATTCCGACGTCGAGATTATCACCGACCTCGTTTACTCGAAAGTATCGACCAACAAGGCCCGTTGGGTGCTTGCCGTGCCGGAGTCGACAGATATCGATCGGATCGAGGATTGCGCGGGGAAGACGATTTCAACCGAACTCGTCAATTTTACAAAAGGTTATTTCAGGGAAAGAAATATCCCGGTCACGGTCGAGTTTTCCTGGGGCGCGACGGAAGCGAAAGTGGTTGAAGGACTCGTCGATGCGATCGTCGAGGTGACTGAAACGGGAAGCACGATTCGCGCCCACGGCCTTAAAATCATTCATACCCTCCTCGAGACCAACACCAAGCTGGTCGCAAATCACGAAAGCATGAAAGATTCCTGGAAACGCAAAAAAATAAATCAGATCGCTATGCTGTTGAGGGGGGCCCTCCAGGCGGAAAATATGGTGGGCATCAAGATGAATGTTCCTAAATTCAAAATCGACGAGGTTGTGGGTATTCTTCCCAGCCTCAATGCCCCGACCGTCGCGTCCCTCTACAATTCGGACTGGTTTTCCGTCGAATCGGTCGTTCATGAAACCGTCGTAAGGGAGATAATACCGAAACTGATCGCGGCAGGTGCCGACGGTATTATCGAATATTCCCTGAACAAGATCGTATCGAAAGACTAAGGGCAGTGACGGAGACGGCAGGGAAAGGAGTAGGTTCTCCTGGGTGACATGGACGCTATCGCAAAAAACCTGGAAGACGAATACACGCTTCCGATCCGGGACCCCGTCTGGAAGCATATCTATCTCTCGCCGGCGTTGATGGATATCATCGCACATGAGGCCTTTCAAAACCTCAATCGGATCAAACAACTCGGTCCCACCTACCTTGTTTATCCGGGCGCGACCCACACGAGGTTCAGTCACAGTCTCGGTGTTTTCCACATTGCCTACCGGATGATCCGTCAGCTGGTAAAGCGGAAACCCTCGTTTACCCTGAGCCCGGAAGGAGTGAGGGCTTTTCTCTGTGCGGCACTCCTCCACGATCTCGGCCACTACCCGTTCGCGCATTCCCTGAAAGACCTCGAAGTAAAAACACACGAATCGCTTACGGCGGATATTATTCTCGAAAGCGGACTTTCCAAAAAAATCTCGCGTACACTCCATACGGACCCGCTTCTTGTCGCCGCGATTATCGACAGGGAACTCGAATACGGGGGAGACGGTGATGTCACCTTTTACCGCAATCTTCTTTCCGGGGTGCTCGATCCGGACAAACTCGATTACCTCAACAGGGACGCCTATTATTGCGGGATCCCCTACGGCCAGCAGGACGTCGATCATATTTTGAGTGATATCCACCCTGTTCCGCAAAAAGGAATCGCGATTACCGGACGCGGGCTGACCTCGGTCGAAAGTATTCTTTTTGCGAAATATATCATGTACAAAACCGTCTACTGGCATAAAACCGTTCGAATCGCCACTTCCATGATTAAAAAAGCGGTGCTTATGGGACTCAACGACCGCATTATTACCGCAGACGATCTGTACGGTTTGAATGACCAAACCTTTTTTACCATGGCCGATACGACCGGTTTCAGACCGTTCAGACTTCTCTCCGACGTGCTTTCAAGGCGTCTCTACAAACAAGTGTATATATCCGAAATCTCATCCGGGCATTCAGCGTACCGCCGTCTCGAGAACCTGACCGAACGACTCGCCGCAGAGACGCGTATTGCAAGGGAAATCGGGAAAATCTCCGGCCACCCGACCGGGACCGAGGACATCGTTATCGATATTCCCGAACATATCACCTTTGAAATAGATGTGCCCCTTCTCCACAATAACGGAGACGGCAACATCACTTTCAGGGAATCCGGGAGTGTTTTTTCCGATACGGTGGTGGGAACGATCGCCGGCACCTTGAGGTTTGTCACTGTTTCCGTCGCGCGCAGGGAAGAAATACTCGAATCGATACACAAGATCGATATTGCCGCGCTGCTCGCGGGGTGATAGTCTCGATTGAAAAAGGATGAAAAGGGTGCCTGAACAAAGAAAAACGAAACGGATGAAATTGTTCGCGAAACATGTGGGAAGGGCGATCCATCGGTACGACATGATCCGTGAAGGGGATAAAATTCTGATCGGTGTTTCCGGCGGAAAGGATTCGCTTGCCCTCTCGCTCGCCCTTGCCGAACGAAAAGCATGGGTCCCGATCCGGTATGAGCTGGTCGCGGTCCAGATCGAGTGGAAGGAATGCCCCATGAACGGGGAACAGAAGGAGAAACTGATAGGTTTTTTCGAATCCCTGCAAATACCCTATTCGATTGTCGGCGCAACTATGATTCATCCGTCTTTCGATGATGATTTCAATTGTTACATATGCTCGCGAAACCGGAAACGAATTCTTTTCACCGAAGCCCGGAAATCCGGTATTACAAAAATCGCACTGGGCCACCATCTTGATGACGTAATCGAAACGACACTCCTCAATATCTTTTTCAGGGGAGAGCTTGCAACGATTATGCCGGTACAGCGTTTTTTCGACGGCAAAATATCGATAATACGGCCCATGTACGAAGTATACGAACGTGAAATTAAAAGTATTTCTAAAGAACTCGATTTCCCCGTATTCCCCTTGCAATGTCCCCATTGCGAATCGAGTCAACGCCGTGTACTAAAGGAAACCATCCGTACATTATCGCATATTAATAAAAAGGTCCGTGACAACATTTTCAGAATCCCCTGGCACATCAACCATGACTATTTCCCCACAGAATATCCGAACCGAGATAACAGGACGGCCCCTTCATCATGATTTTTCTCCAAAAAGCCATTGACAAACCTGCGGTAAGTGATAGTATCTGAGGTAATAGATGAAAAAACAGAAAATATTGGAAGAGAGAATCCGGCGTGTCAAGGTGCTGTTTCTGGAACTCGGGTACACGCTCGTGGATGAGGATTATACGGATGATATGTTTACCTGTGAATTCAAAAAAAAGAACCGGTTTCTCGGCGGATTATATATCGACTCGAGCAACCGGTTTCTAGAAATAGCATATACCTTCTCTTTTTCGCATACATTATTCAGCTTTCTTCGATCGAGAATCGAAGAGATGTTTACCCTCGGTTACAATTACGGTTGTTATTCTCATGTCACCAAGGATGAAGAAAATTTCTATTATTCTGTGTACACGAAAATATACTACAGCGGCCTTTCATATCATTCCCTGAATGATACCCTTAAAGATTTTTTTATGTGTATTAATGATTTAACCCGGCTCCTCGATATTGATATATTTAACAGGAGAGGTGAATAAGGTATGGAAATACATAATATTGTCGAGGACATCGTCGAAGACATCGCAAAAGAAATCTTTATCGATGAAAAAAACCTCAAAAAAGCCAACTTCTGCACATGTACTCAATGTTTCAATGATGTCATCTGCTATGTACTCAACAGAATAGAACCTGTCTATATCTATTCCAGCAGAGGCGCGGCCCATTTTAAAATGAACTACCTCGATAATCTTCAGCGGCGCGCGGATATCGTCGCGCTTGTCCACAAAGGTATCGAAAGAATCATCCTGGCAAAACGCCCGCATTTTCCTCATGACAGTGCCCAGATAAAAAGTGAAAAAACGGAAGGATGTTTTTTCAATTTTCCCACGATTATGGGAAAACTCCTTCACAGTGTCACATTCAGTCCTTTAAGCGATCTTGCCGTCTCCCTTTATTCATTCGACGAACCTGCGAAGATGATTAATCCAAACTGGCAAAATCCCTGCGATGTATCTCAGGTGACACCGGGAATTTTCGCGTTTTTCCCCTATCCTGAAAAGGCTTCAAAGCCGGGAGAAAAACGTGAGTTTGAATTCGAACTCGTCGTCGATACGGATACGTATGAAACGCTGCGGCATTATTTCAAGATAGCCGTCGTATCGGAAAATGTCTTTTCCGATTATTACAATTACAACAATCTCTTCGATCTCAAAATCTTGTATTGTGTTCCACGGGAATAGCCGATCGCGAAGACCGGGGTCCATGTGCGGGATGCCGTTATACCTGCTCTTTTTGCATGGTACGCAAGCACCGTGTGCAAATTCTTACTTTTTTATTTACGCCGTCTGTGGAAATCACTTTAGTATGGAGATTCACTTTGAATATCCTCTTGGTTCTTACACCGATTTTTACACCACCCCCGCCTTTTTTTCTGGGGAGACCTTTTCTCGGGACGTTTTGTCCGGATGTCGTTCCTCTTCCGCAAAGTTCGCATGTTCTGCTCATATTAACTCCAGTTTAATCATGATAAAAAATTGTTGCATCACTATAGAGAAATAGCGGAAAAATGTCAAGGGATTTCAATATATTTGTCTGGTCGGAAATCAAGAGTGAAGCATTTACCGCCGACACACGGAAATTGTATATCGCATGAAAAAAATCAGTGATCGGTATAATTTTCGCTGAAAATACTCCAATCGATGATCCTGCCGGGAGAGTTTTCTTCGATATAATTGAAGACCTTCTGGAGAACGGATTCCCCGTATTTTTTCGAGTTTGACACCAGTGCCGCACCGATATGAATAAACCGCAACGAATCATGGCTGCCCACTTCGGCGGCCGATATTTTGTATTTATTGATGATGGTGTCTTTCAGTGATTTGAGAATTCGTCGTTTCTCCTTGATCGATTGAAGTCCGGGGACTTCGATAATAGACTGGAAAACGGAAACAACCATATCGACTCTCTTTTTACGAATACCGTCCGACGGACCCGTTCACCCTCCCGTTCTTACTTCATTTATTCCCCGATGCCGTCATATATCCGTCAGATATTTGATGTCGTCGGGTTCCGCAGTCAATAACGTACTGTTTTCCTTGTCGGAAAGCCTGTCTTTTGCGGGAAGATAATGTTCATTATACAGCTTTGCCAGATCATAGACATCATCCGTTTCATAAAGCGGCGGAATCTTCACTTCGAGATTATAATCCTTTTCCCTGAAACCCCGCCTCATGACATACAACGGGTCGGTCACCGTGAGTGCGAAATGCGGACTGTAGAAGATGAGATAGGCGCAGAGCAATCCCAGGATTATAAAGAAAAAGACTAGATTATCCCGTGACTGCGAGTGCGCGACTATCCGGTTTTCTTCCGTGACATCGAAATAAATCTCCACATTTCCTGCACTACTGTATTCATAATCTCTGTATGTGTAAGAAGGATTATCAGCATTCTGCGGGTAGCGGGAAAAGATAACCTTGCCATCTGATTTTAGAAGAAGTATTTTTCCCGATGCATCAAGCCTTTTCACATCGTTTGCGATACGCTGCGGGTCGTCTTTCCAGTCTATGTTTTCATTTATCTTTTTCATCAGTTCATACCTGTTTCTGACATAAGCGTCATCGGGTCTTGCGATAGAAAAGACATCCATAACCATCGTGAAAAGGATAAGCAATACGACCAGGACGGTGACTCCCAGTGTTATGATCCGGTTGACATGTCGCTGTGCCATGGACGAATCGGTGTATTTGATATTTTTAAATATTTTCAGTATCCTGAGAAGCCTGAGTATACGGGCAATCCGTATTATTTTCAACAGTTTTAGCATACTCAAGCCCGCAATACCCGCAATACCGAAAAGACCGAACGTGTTGCTTGCGAGTGATACGAACGGGGGGCCGGAATTAAACATTAAAAGGGGAACCGACGCGAAAAAATCGATCCATCCGTGCTGGTAAGTGAAGTAGAAAAGCGAGCCCCTGTCCGATCGCGCCCAGTAAAGCCGCAGGAGAAACTCGATGGTGAAAAAGAGGTCGAAAAAGAATCCGGCTATAATCATCGCCACACCCAGGTCCCCATCCAACCCGATAAGTACAAAAAAATCTTCGAGAAAGGTATGGATCACCACCAGGACGATGACAAGCGACACTATTATTTCAAATACACTGATTTTATTCTTTTCCATGAATTCCTACCATCCGTTCTCTGCAGCGATCTTGTAAAACTCATCGAGAACCTTGATGTCAAAACCGTAGAATTTGTAATTCCTCCTCGCTATATTGAACCAGCTTTTATCGGGATATTCCGCCCCCCTGTCGACGCGTTCGATATGTTTGTAATTTTTACACCGCATGGAAAAAACGGCTGAGATACGGGCCGTTGTTTCCAGGTCGCTGTTCTCAAGAAAGGACAAATTGCTTCCGACTCCGCTTTTTATTACTTCGGGGGGAAGAAGCTTGAGTTTTTCAATAATGACCTGATTGACTTTATCCGCGAATGATTTCTGAACGATTTCCGATACCGTTCCGATACCCAAATCCGCACCGCTGACGGTAATAAGGTGAATCGAGGCGCGTAACAAAAGCGATACCTTGAGAAAATGCTTTATTTCCTCCTTGCTCATCTTCAACCGCTGTACCTTCAATAATTCAAAATGGACATATTCCCTCCGGTTGAATACCTGTTCGATATATCTGTCCGATATGCCGATTTTGACCGCGATAAAAGGACCGATGAACGCCTTTCGCGCTTCCTGTTTTTCAAGCAATACCTTGAGAAACCCCGACAACTGTTCCCTGCACTGTGATACCGGATAATTTGTCTGGCGCAGAAAAGAAACGAACGAGAACTCGATTTTCTGCAACAATGCATCGATTTCGCTGAACAGCGCTTCATTGATAACCGAAAGCAACGCCGAATAGAGAAGATTAAAAATCTGCTGCCAATCCTTGCCCGGGAAAAACTGCCCGGAAGCGAGTGTGGGAAGAAGACTTTGTGAGTTCAAATTCAAAAACTGTATAATCTGTTCTTCTTTCTGCAGGGCCTGCAGATGATTGAGTGCGGGATTCGTTAATAACCGTTTGATAAAAGCCTGCGCTTTCTGACTTTCAATATCCATAATATGGGTTCTCTTCTATTATTCGGCGAAAACCATCTATAAATCAAGGAAAAAGAACAGAATACCTTTTCGTATCCGGCCGGCGCGTAAAGGTTGTGAGAAGACATGGACTATAGTATAGTTTATAACGATGGGCAGAATGACCTTCATATCGTTTTTTCTCCTTCTCGTATGCATGATGCTTCCTGCAGAGGATTTTATCCCACTCGGGAAAGAAGCACCTGAAAGCCTTTTCGAACTTGAAATCGGGGATGCCGATGTGGATTTTTTTCTTCTCGGCTCATGGACTTTTTCCCTTTTATACGCAACCGGTATCGTGATTAAACCCGGTATCGGCGTGCGGATGATCGATTATTTTCCCGGCATGGATCAGGGGTTTTTCATCGAACAGGTACCCGACCTTACCCTCTCTCTCTGGCTTATGGAACGTTATTTCCTCGAGCTTACCTATAACGGAACTTTGACGGACAATCTCATCATTGCCGGATACGAGGGCAAGGAGGGGGAACTGCTGCAGCATGTGTATATCGGCAATACCGATATCAATATCTCGCCCTATCCGTTTCTGAATATCGCCGATATCGAAAACTCATCGCTCGGCGCGGAAGTCCTCTTTCAGACACCGGCGGCTACCCATGAATTGCTTCTCCGGTATGAATACAGCGAAGAGAAAAAGAAAACCTTCGAGGGACTCCGGGAAATCGAGGAGATACGTTTCGTTCCCGAACAATATATGCGAGGGCGGTTCTTCCTGCTTCCCGACTCAAATGTCACCGACCTATCGGTGTATCTCGAAGACAATGACAAGGGAACCTTGTCGGGGTCCGACGGCAGGACATACCGAAAAGCGACATTCGATGAAGTCGTTCTCGATTCGGCAGCCGGTACCGTTTCCCTCAAAGAATACCGCAAAGGCAGAATACTCGTTTATTACAAAAAAAACGGGTATGAAGTGGGAACCGACGATCCCGGATTGGGAGTCGATGCCCTGCCCGGCGAGGATGCCGACGGCAATATCGATATTTCCGCCCCGCCGGTACGTTTTTATTTCGATATGGGAGTACACCTGACCCAGGATATGGGGGCACGACGAATTACCCTGAACGGCTCATTCGACTCCCTCCTTCTCTGGGAAAAGGGGGTATTTTCGCCTTTCGAACTATCGGGTTCCTACCCATTTACCGACGCTTTGCCGTCTTCCCCCGGGCTCGTCGATATCTCGCTCGTCCAAAAAGGGGGGACACGCGAGAAAACAGGTCTGCCGTGGGATGTCGATTTCAGCCCTGATACGATGTATAACAGAATTATCGCATTCTATGACAGCAATCCGAAGGGGGATTTTCGTAACCGGTATCCCTTCCCCGATCCGGCATCGGTTATATACGGCCCCCGAAGGGACGTAACGGGGATACATACGGATTACGAAATTCTTGTCACAATAAAGAATCCCCTGCAATATTACCTCCTCGAACCGGATATCATTCCCGGTTCGGTCTACGTGATACGCAACGGGATAAAGGAAACGCGATTCGAAGTCGACTTCACCGCAGGTATCCTCACCTTTCTCACCGATATTTCTCCGATCGACCGGATCGAGGTCATATACAGGACCCGCGCCGAAACCATGGAGAACGGAGATCTCCTCTTTGCCTGGGGCAACAAGACATTATTGAATGATACGACCACCCTGATGCTGTCGGCGGGTCTCAGATGGAACGCGCTTCCCGGCTCCTACACCGAACAGGCCTACTCGAAAATGGGTTCGTTACTCGGCTCCTGTTCGTTTTCGACGGCACTCGACTGGCTTACCCTTACGGCAAATGCGGGGGTTTCATTTACCAATCCCGACACGACCGGCATATTCAGGCTTCTCGGCATGGAAAAAGGCGGAATGGACATGGTATTGTCTGAAAACACGGTAACCCCTTCTTCACTTCCCGCCCCCTACGAGCCCGCATTGTCGCTTGCGGACCGGGGACGTCTCTTTTACAAAAACTACCGTGAATACGGGCTTCTGGGAGATGTGACGCTGAAAGAGATTACCTGGGATATTCCGGATGACCAGATCTACCCCTACCGGACCGGTTCGAAAACAGGTCCCTATGAAGTCAGGGGAAGTGCCGTATCGCGAAACAGATCGAGTCTCGTCATGGATTTTTCAATGCCCGGCGATGACGACTGGGTCGGTATCCAGATTCCCGCTGACCCGGGATACGGACCGGTCGATCTTACGGGGATTGAAAGCATCACCATTTCATACAGAAGCATTGATTTGAGCGGCGATATCGAACTAACCCTTCAGATCGGCGAGATCGATGAGGATATCGACGGCGACGGCCGCCTCGACGGCGAGAGTTCCCCTTCCTCCACGGGATATTCGTTTGACGACACCTCGGCCGCCGCCATTCTCAAAATAGGCGGCGGCCCGGAAGGCGAAGGCAACGGGACGCGAAACTCTGAAGATACCGACGGGAATTTTCTGCTCGATCCCGAAGCACCGGGACGACTCGTCACCACCTCCCCCATCGGTCTGACACCGTCGACAACAGGCTGGCAGTCATATACCGCATTCCTCTCCGATTCCCAGCGGGAACTTCTCGTGCGGTCGAACTTTCTCCGTGTTGTCCTGACCGATTCTACCGGGGGGGATGTGACCGGAAAACTCCTCATAGACCGGATCTATCTTTCGGGCCCCCACTTCTGGAAAGAAATCACAACCGGCGACAATAACGGCGAGAGGGTTTCGGTAAGGGAAATCGACGAGTATCTGGCGCCCCTCAAGCCCCCCGTGCCCCTTGCCGGTGAATACGCAGCGGTACGGGAAATCTTTCATCCCGCGGGGGAGGAACAAAAGGTATGCGAGATAACGTGGGACGACCTCGATGCCGATGAAAGCTGGGAATGCATCAATTACTCACTCCCGGACACAGGTGGGATCCGCTACGATGAAGTCACTTTTTACCTCGCCATCACGGAACTGACCGGCGCGGGAAACGGCGAACTCGTCTTTTCCCTGCTCGATTCATCGGATGCCGGGATTGTCGTCACGATACCGGCATCCGATCTGGATCTCATTCCCGAATGGCGGGAAGTCACTATCGAACTCGATACAAAAGAGATATATCTCGGAGGAGAGCGGGTCGATTGGAACCTCTCCGCCGATAACGATTACACGACCATCTCGCGTTTCGGTATCGGCTACACGTCACTATCGTCCGGCCAGGACGGCACCCTCTTTATCGATGAGATTCATCTGAAAAGGCCCGTTACCTCACTGGGCGCCGCCTTCGGGTTCGATGCCGAAATCAATATCGAGGGGGATATCGTGACGATCGATGATTTTCCTCTCGTTTCCGACCTGAGGTTCAGGGAAAAAGCCATGTTTGTCACCGAAGGATTTTCTCCCCTTTACGGGCAATACGAGTCTTCCGGGAGTTTTTCTTCCCTTTCCGAACTCTCGATCGGCCTTCTCGCATCCGGCCTCGACGCCCACCTTCTCATCGAGGGATCGGAAGATACGGTCAACGTCACGGGCGGCCACAAATTGCAGATACCGAAAGACGAGTGCGTCCTCTCCTTTACCGATACGTTTACACAGCTTCCCGGCAACGGGGGAACCGATATCTACCGGGCGGATTCCCTCGAGGTCGGCACCGGAGACGGTGCGTTCTCCGGCCATATCACGACAGAGGCAACCTGCCGAGAAAAAACCGTTCTGCAAAATTGGGGATTGGTTACCGGATTTTCCGCTGCCGACAGTTTCGATCTCCTCCTCACCGAATCATACAGCGAGTATTATACCGATATTATCCGGCCCGGCGAGTGGTATCTCCCTGCCTGGATTTCCGCATGGCGATACATCGTTTCCTCGGATACGGGGATGATCGGTCAACGGAAACAGGCGTTTTCAACCGTTCTCAGCCTTCCCGTCCTTCCCGTCGGCCTCGAGTGGGCAACCGGCGTCACCTGGATCAGCGATAATGTTACCGAAACGCAAAGAACCTTCGGCCCCGGTATGTCCTATTCGCTTTCGTTCCCGATCACATTGAGACGCAATGAAAAAGCACTCTTCATACTGACCCCCGGTTACCGGAGGTCACTCGCAGTCGAGCAGGTCGAAGGGGGGATCGGGGGGTTGACCGACGATATTGCCGCGTGGGGTACGACAATTGTCGAACATCCGTATCTCTTCAATCAGCTGCCGTTTCTTGAATTATTTTCCGCACAAAGCGAAGAGACATTCAGGATGGTGACCGAAGATACCGGGTGCACCTCGGCGACATATATACCTGCCGTTACCCTTGCTTTATCCAGGGATTTCGGCTCGCATTTGTATGATTTGTTTGTTCCTTCTTCACTTGAATACACAATGAGCAAGGAAATGAAAAAACAAACGGATCTTTACGATTTTGTCAATCGCTACAATCTCGCTACCCGGATTCATGCCATCAACCTGTTCGGTAAATTCGGTGCATACCGCTTTTTTGATTTTTATACGGTCGATGAATATGTGACGTCGGTGAACCTCGATTTCTCCGAGAGTGAAAGTACCCTGATATGGGATATATCTATCGGTAATTACGTGCGTTTTATCGACGAGAAACAGAACCGTTTCTCTATCGACAACCAGCTGAAAATTTCAGAGGACAAGATGTATCTTTTAAGCGATACGGCAACCCTCGCATTCGAATGGCGAGTCGTACCCCGGAACGGACTTTCTTTTCCTTTTACCGAAAGCGGGAATGTGGAAGACGCATTCATCGCTCATGAAGAGCGTTTGGGTCTCACCTTCAAGGATTCACCGGATGAGGAATCCTTTCATCCCCTCACGATTCTTCTCGGCCACACGACGACATTTACCTACCCTGGGACCGGCTATATAAAAGGGGGAATCGATGCCGGCGTCGATATCGAACACATCGAAGGGGGGTATCCCGTCGTCCGTGTCGGGTTCAAGGGCGTTATCGAAGCACGGCTTCAGTGGTGAAGTTTCTTTTCCTTATGTTGCATACGATATTTTCAAACCCGGACAATAATGATAGTATGACAGTCAAATTTTCATATATGGAGTGATATTACCGCCATGGAACAATTGACAAAAGAATACATCAGGGAACGTATCGCGGACTCGAAAGTCATTCATACAAGAGGTGAGAATATCTATCATCTCGGAAATTATTCCGTCAATTCCTTTGACGCAAAAAAGGGCTTATTTTCCTACACGGTGGATGGAAACTACGGCAACTATACGGTCGATGTTTCTCTTGAAAACGGTGTCAGAACAAGCTGCGACTGCCCGTATCCCGCAGGCGGATGCAAACATATCGTCGCCGTTTGTCTCGATATTGCCGAAAGACTTCTTTCCGAAAATTATTACGATAGCGAGACGGATGAAACATTTCAGGAAACGGATTATCTCGGTTATGAAGAGATCCGCGATGATGTTATCGCAAGCAGAAGAAAAAGCGCCAAAATGGAGGAAATGGAAATCATATTCGGTGAGACCTGCAAGGGTGAACATACAATCATAACGAAAAATAAAAGAAAATATATCCTGAGGGTTCACGATCCTGAAACGGAACGGGGCACCTGCAGTTGTCCCGATTTCACGCACAACAGACTCGGTTTGTGCAAACACCTCATCCGTTTTTTCGACAAGTGTAAAAAGGACAGGGGTTTTTTCGAACAGGGGAAAAAAGAGACGATGCCCTTTATTCATATCTATTGGGATTCCTATAACCAGAAACCCTGTTATTTTTATGACGGCCGCATTGAAAAATCCGTTAAAGAAGATTTATCGCTTTATTTCAGTGAAAACGGGTTGTATAAAAAAAATGACGTGGCTGAACTTTACCTGCTGCTTCTCAAACTGGCCGGAAAAAAGAATGTCCGTGTCGATGACTTCGTGACGAGAAAGGTGGAAAACTATCTTTTTTTAAACGAAATGTTCTCCGTCAAAAAGAATTATTCATTCGATTATTCACGGATAAAGACGGTGCTTTACCCTTATCAGAAAAAAGGAGTTGAGTTTTCTTTGTTTAAAACACGGGTGATTATCGCTGATGAGATGGGTCTCGGAAAAACCCTGCAGGCCATTACCATTTCGATACTGAAAAAGGATGTATTCGGTTTCAAGCGGGTTCTTGTTGTATGTCCCGCGTCCCTGAAAGAGCAGTGGAAAAAGGAGATCGAACGATTTACGGATGAAAAAGCGGTCATTGTCGCCGGGTCAAGGAGAGAACGGCAGAAAATATATGATACTTCACCCGAATATTTTCTCATTACCAATTACGAGGCGGTTTTGAGGGATATTATGGTCATTCAGCGAATCAGGACCGACCTCGTGATCCTCGATGAAGCCCAGCGGATAAAGAACTTCGAAACAAAAACACATCAGGCCATTCTGACGATACCCCGCAAGCAATCAATCGTGATAACCGGTACACCCCTCGAAAACAAACTCGAGGATCTCTATTCTATTTTACAGTTCTCCGATCCGGAATTGTTGAGTCCGTTCTGGATATTTGCCGCGAACCATCTTAAAATTCTCCGCGACAGGCGGAAAAGCATAGCCGGATACAAAAACCTCGATATCATACACAAAAAACTCGAAAACCTGGTTATCCGCAGGAAAAAGGAAGAAGTACTCGAATGTCTCCCCGAAGAGATTACCAATACCTATTATATCGACCTGACAAAGGAACAGTACGAAATTCACCAGGGCTACGTACAATCGCTTATGCCCATATTGGGCAAGAAAATCCTCACGCCGTTCGATATACGAACCATACAGCAACTCCTGCTCTGCATGAGAATGGTATGCGATTCCACCTACCTCATCGACCGCAAGACGAATCTCTCCCCGAAACTCACGGAACTGGAAAAAATCCTTTGCGAACTCGTTATCGAAAACAAACGAAAAACGGTCATTTTCAGTGAATGGACCACGATGACATATTTGATCGGCAAGCTTTTATCAGGGCTGAAAATACCCTTTATCGACTTTAACGGAAAGGTCCCGCAGCAAAAAAGACAAAAACTGATCGATGAGTTTACAGATAATCCGTCGTGCATGGTATTCCTCTCATCCGATGCAGGCGGAGTCGGACTCAATCTGCAGGCCGCCGATTGCGTTATTAACTTCGAACTCCCATGGAATCCGGCAAAGCTGAATCAGCGTACCGGGAGGGTGAACAGAATCGGACAGCGAAGCAGGTGCATCAACATCATCAACCTTGTCGCAAAAAACTCCATCGAAGAAAGGGTGGCGGCCGGTATCGCCATGAAGCAGGAACTTTTCGATGCGGTAATCGACGGCGGGGGAGATGAGGTGGATTATTCACAGGAGAAAAAAGCGGAGTTTATCAACCGTATACGGTCCATGCTCGATGAAGAACAGCTTGCGGTTCCCGCAAAAAAACACATATCGGAAGAACTCCCCGATTCCACACCCTATTACCTCAACCCGCGCGTCCTCGCCCAACAGAATGAACTGGATTTTGAAAAAGAGGAAGCCGCTGAAGAAGAAAAAATATCCGATGCGGCGGAAGAAAACATAGATTCTCACGAGAGTGTCCCTGATGCGGCAATAATGGAAGAGGTTCTCGAAAACGGCCTGAAGTTTTTAAGCGGACTCACCATGATGGCAACGGGCAAACCTGTCATCGCCGACGATGAATCGAAAATGGTACATGTGGATAAAAATACCGGCGAAGTCACTTTGAAATTCAAATTACAGGGTTTTTCCTGACCGATAATATCCCGGCCACCCTGACCATTATCGACGTTGCCAAAGCATGTTTCAAAATCCGTCGGTTAAGGTAAACAGGTTTCAATTACCTCCCCCGATCATTGGAATTAATCGATTTTCTGCACTATATTTATAAGTGACAAGGAGGTAGGTATGCCCGGAAGAAAAATAGTTCCTTTTTTACTTGTTTTATTACTTTGCTGCATTTCTTTTCCGCTTTTTTCCCAGGAAGAGCCGGAAGAAGAATCCGACGGCGGCGGTTTTTCATTCTCGTTTAATCTTGGATTGGGGGTGGAAACATTCATGGAAGACGATGAAGCCGTGTCATACCAGAAACTCGCTTTGGGCCCCGATTTCGGTTTCGGCAAGTTCGGCATCGGATTCGAACTCGTGTTTCACTATCAGTTTCAGAACAACGAACTCATTATAAGAGATGAAGACTGGGTCCCCGCAGACCCCACGTTTCTCAATATTCTGGAACTCTATGTCTCCAAGTTCAGATATATCCGCTACGGCCAGAAGGGAGAAGACATTTACGCAAAATTCGGTTCGATCGACGACGGTACCCTCGGCAATGGGTTTATCATGGGATATTACTCGAACTCGCTTTTCCTTCCGGAGACCCGCGTTTTCGGACTGAGTTTCGATATGGACGGCGCACTTTTCGGGCTTCCGTTGATCGGTTTCGAGACATTTCTCGGCAATATCATCAACTGGGACGTCCTTGGCGCCAGACTCTTTTTCCGACCCCTCATCTACACAAACATCCCCGTCTTCGAAGCGATGCAGGTGGGTATCACCGTCGCCGGCGACATCAACCCGGATGCCTACTCCGATGTGGATCTCGGTGACGATGCGAACGTCTTTTTCTACGACCTCGACGTCTATCTCCCCCTCCTCTCCTCGGACATTATCGGTCTGGCCCTTTTCGGCGACGCGGCCACATATCAATTCGAATCAGCCGGCGGGATGATCGGGTTCGGGGGAAGCCTGTTCAACTTCATACTCTACGGTGCGCAAATAAGATTTATCGGCGAAGGTTTTATCCCCAACTATTTTGACGGCACCTACGATCTTACCAGGGTCGACGATTATAATAATATCGAACGGATTTCGGGAGTTTCTCCCGGCTATATGGGGTGGCTTGCCACGCTTGGAACGGGAATGGAGGGGCTTTTCGATTTCCGAGTCGTCCTTGACGGACCCTTTGGCGAAGTGGAACCGGGCAATACCGATAATCCGTCAAATTATCCGCATCTGAGGGGAATCCTCACCATTCCGAACAACCTCGTCCCGGGTTTTTCGATCGAGGGAATCTACGACAAGGCATTTTTACGAACCTTCGAGAACCTCATTAATCCCGAAGATGCTTTTATTATGGGAAAACTCAATTATCAGACAGGACCGGCAATCATCTCGTTTCTCTATCAGCTTGCTTATAACGGTGACACGGGAGATTGGGATGTCCGGTCGGGTCTTGAAACATCGATATCATTTTAGCAGGATTGGAGGGTGATTATGCATAGAATGATAAAATTTTTTATGGTTTTCGTATTCCTCTTTGCGTCAATCGCGGCCAACGCGGAGGATAGTTATCCGGTATTGCTTATGGATTTTTTCAATACCGATATCCAGCTTCCCGACGGCGAGTATGTCTATGAGGATGCACTTTATGAAGGATACGAGATACCCGTCGGCGCGACGATTCATACCCTTTCAGGGGGATATGCGGAACTCGAACTCGCCGACACCACCATTATAAAAATAGATGAATTGTCGTCGTTCGCTCTTGATTCGATAATCGGGGCGGAAGCGGCTGAAAAAAATATTTTCTCGCTTACCGTTGGCAAATTCAGGGCCGTTGTCGCCTCCATCACGGAAGAAGAACGCTATCAGTTCAACGGGTACTCCGCCGTGTGCGGTGTTCGCGGGACCGATGTCGGCATGTACTTGGCCCCGACAAAAAATGAGGACTCATGCTGGGTGCTCCACGGAAAGGCAAAACTGACAAACAAAAAAACCGGTAAAGCCATCGACATCAGGGAAAATACGATGGCCAACACCTTTGACGACACCTTCGAGGCGAAAATCATACCCGATGATTTCAGGCGGAATGTCATCGGCAAAAACCTCGAGTTTCGGAAACTCAAACTCGAAAAGGTGAAGACAAAGGACAAACCGGAACCGACCGTCGAACCGGAAGTCTCCGACAAGGAGAAAGAGGAAAAGGAAAAGAAAGAGGCGGCAGACAAGAAAGAACAGGAGAAAAAGGAAAAAGAGAAAAAACCGGTTGACAAAGGCCCCGCTACGGGGACCGGTGAAGAACCCGCTGAAAAGGAAAAGCCTGAAGACCCTGAATGGGTGAAGGCACTCAAGGAAATGATCGGGATGGAGATCGGTTCGATTACCATCGGCGAACATACATACGCAAAAGCCGTCATCCAGCCGACCTTCAAGATCGGTGATCTCAAGATGGCACTCTACCTCCCAATTATCTATGAAAAGGACATGTTCGACCCTGATCTGTGGTACAAACCGAAAGGCAATAACGAATGGTCGTTCGGTCTTGATCAGAGTGACCCCATCGACGGTGTGGGGGATTTTCTATCGGACCTTTTCCTCAAGATCAAGTACGTTCAGTGGGGGGAGATGCGGGACGAGGTATGGTTCAAGGTCGGTAATGTCGACGATTTTACCGTCGGCCACGGTCTTATCATGAACAATTACTCCAACGCATCCGATTTTCCCGCGATCAGGCGTATCGGTATCAATCTAGGACTCGACTTCGAAAAATACGGATTCGAGTTTATCAACAACGATATTTCCGAGATCATTACCTCACCGCGGATCTTCGGCGCACGGGGATACATCAGGCCGTTCGCCCCGGCGTTTCCGCTGGCATTCGGACTGACCTGTATCGCCGATATCAATCCGGGCGCGGATCTGCCTGAAGAATCGGGAATCATGCCGTCGGCGGATGAAATCGGCAACCCGATGTTTCTCAATCTCGGATTTGATGTCGATTATCCGTTCGTCGAAAGTGATCTGCTCAGTGTGATTCTGTTTGCCGATGTCGCCGGTCTCATTCCGTGGTTTCTGAGTGACGGAACCGGCGCCTATTCCGAAATCGAAGCCGGACCCGCATTCGGTGCCATGTTCCCGGAAGACGATCCCGATACCTTTATGAGAAATTACGGTTTTTTCACCGGAATTATGGGGAATGTAGCCGTCATCGATTATGTCGTCGATTTCAGGTATTTCACCGGTACCTTCAGGCCTTACTTCTATAACACCGCTTATGACAGAACGAGCAGCAGCACGGCGGTCGCGGTCGCGAATTCGATCGTCAATCCCGACGATGACATACTCGACAATATCAACATGGGAATCTACGGACAGGCAGGCTACACCTGGGAAAAGATTTTCTCGATCGAACTGGGTTATATGTTTCCGATTACCATCGACTCCCTCGACGGCTTCAAGTTCATGGAAGGAGAAGACAGTTTTCATGCCCGATTCACCCTTTTCAAAGACGTGATCCCTGTGGTAAACTTGTCCGGGTCGATCGGTTACGACAGAATTTATTTTGCGAAAATGCTTGCGGGAGAGGATTCACCGGAAGGGAAAAAGCTCGACTGGTTCGACGAATACACGGTACTCAACGGCGAACTCGTTTATGGCGCCGCGCCGAACCTCGACCTCGCCCTTCTTTTGACGACGGCGGTAAGGCGCGATCAGGCAACCGGTGACGTTGTCTACAAATCCGACGGAGTGACGAAGGAGATCGACTTCACGTTCAGTATTGAAACGAGAATTTCATTCTGACCGGTTTATACTCCGCGGCTAACCCTTGCGGTTAAAAGAAATACGGCGCGGCGTTGTACCGGAAGAAATAGCCGTTACGGCAGGGAGCCGCGCCATGCAAGGTGAAATGAATGCATCCCGGAGGATAAAGGTCCTCCGGGAGGATGTTGCGCAAAAAATAGCGGCCGGCGAGGTCATCGACCGGCCGTTTTCCGTGGTAAGAGAACTCATCGACAACTCACTCGATGCCGGAAGCAGCGAGATTTCCGTCACGATCGAGGACGGCGGAATTTCCCGCGTCCGGGTAACCGACGACGGTGCGGGAATGACGGAAGAAGACCTGAAACTCTGTTTTCTTCCCCATACGACCTCGAAAATCGAGACATTCAGCGATATCTACAAGGTCGATTCTCTGGGATTCAGGGGAGAAGCCCTCGCGAGTATCGCAACCTGTTCCAGGCTTGAAATTATATCCACCGCACCCGGCGCCGAATGCGGCAACCGCCTTATCGTTCACGGTGGAAAACTCGTATCGCTCGAGCCCCGGGCGGCCGCGAAGGGAACCACCGTCGATGCCGGTGACCTTTTTCACAACATGCCCGCCCGCAAAAAATTTCTGAAATCGGTCTCCGGAGAAAGTGCCATGTGCAGGGCGGTCTATATCGACAAGGCACTCCCCTTCCCCGGCGTCGGATTTCGTTATTTTTCGAACAACACACTTAAAATTTCCCTCCCCGCAACGGATCCCGTCGCCCGTGTGGCTGCGGCATACGGTGATGGTATTCCTCCCTCATCCCTCCACATTCTCGAGGAATCGGCCCCTCATTTCTCCCTCCGCCTTATCGCGGCATCGCCTTCCGTATGCAAAAAAGACAAACGGTATATTCAAATATTCGTCAACAAACGGCGGGTGTACGAATACGGCCTCATCCAGGCGGTCGAATACGGTTACCGTTCCTCAATGCCCGGCAAGGATTACCCGGTCGCGTTCGTCTTTCTCGATATCGAACCAGAACTCGTCGATTTCAACATACATCCGGCGAAAAAGGAATGCAGGATACGTATCATTCCCCAGATCAGGTCCGTCCTCATTACCCTCCTTACGACCTTCCTTTCCCGTTTTCACATCGGTATTTCGACACGAACGTCTTTCGTGACCGGAGACACGGAGAACCAGAAGCCGCTCGTGTTCGATACGGCTTCCGGGGTGGTAAAAGAAAAATCATTTCCCTTTTCCGGCGGCCTGTCATCGGATAAAGCCCGCGAAACAATAAAAAACGACCGGACGGCATCCTTTGCAGAGGAAAAAATCGTTACGACAATTGTCCCACATTATCTGGGACGTGCGTTCGGGCTCTTTCTCGTTGCCGAATACGGTGAAAACCTTTACCTGGTAGACCAGCATGCGGCACACGAACGGCTTCTCTTTGATGAACTCAAAGAAAAAGATGCATCCGCGCAGGAGCTTCTTTTTCCCGTCTCCTTCGACCTCACCCCCGATGAAGAAACTCAGCTTTCCGCGGACATGAAATCCTTCGAATCACTCGGCATAAGACTCGAAAAAGTGGGAACCGCCTGTTATGAAATCACCGCACTCCCCGCCCATTATCATTCGATTCCCTCAAGCGATCTCATTGAATTGCTCAAGGGGAATAACGGTACGATCGAGGAAATCGAACACAGGCTGTGCAGTCTTGCGGCATGCCGGGGCGCGATCAAAGACGGCGATGAGGTCGACTCCATAACTGCGACCGAAATTCTAAAAGGTGTCTTTGCCCTGCAAGACGCCCGCTGCCCGCACGGAAGGCCCCTCTGGTACCGGATTTCAAAGGAAGAACTTTTCAGGATTGTCGGGAGAAAGTGACGGCGTATCGGCTGAAACTATAACATATATGTTACAGTTTATTGCATGGAAGTAACGACGGCAATGGTGATATTTTTCTCTTCAAGTGCTTTCAGTTTTTCATACACATCGGGATGATCCTTTTTCAGATACGCCTCGTAATCGATATCCTGCGGTAGCTTGTTTTCTCCCCCGGACGGCTTGCCGGGTTTGCTTTTCGTGTAGAGGAGCATCCCGATATGGGAATAGCTGAATACCCTCGGCGATGTAGCCGAAGAGGCGTCGGGTTTTATACCGATAAATGCCTTTGACCTGTTGACGTATTGTTTTTCAACCGTATAGGAATAATTGGCGATTTTCTGACGTATATTCGAAGCCGAAAGCCCGGTGATCGCTATTACGTCTTTTAAAAGGAAATACAATTCCATTCGGCATTATACCCCGATCAGAACCTTTTAAACAACATCATCCTTTTTCTCACGACGGTATTATACCAAAAAGCATAAAAAAACATACCAGCCGCTATGCCCGAAACATCACCATTATCTGTTACATTGGAAGTATCAAACAAACGGGGAGGAAATGATGTTGAATCCAAGTATTACCGATTTTACCAAAAAGGTATTTATTTTTATGGCTGCTTTCCTTGTAGCATGCCTGTTCCGGACATTTGCCGAAGAAAACCTGAAGGATACCTCAGACGTCACAGTGAAACAGACGGCGACGCAGGTGAAGAGGAAGGCTATTAATGCCATTGAAAAAAAGGAACCTGTAAATGCAACTGTGTCGACAGGCAAGAAAAAGGCCGCCGGTAAGGCCGTCACCAAAAAAGAGTCGCTGAAAGCGGCAACGTCGACAGCTAAGAAAAAGGCCG
>JAFGHO010000026.1 GCA_016930085.1 Spirochaetales bacterium | reverse complement strand
CGCGGGTGACCGCGGCTTACACGCGGGTGACCGCGCATAACGCGCGGACGACCATACAACGTGCGGGCAGATGCCCGGGGGGTGCCCCGTTTCCTTGACTTCCACGCTTTCATCATTATACTTCATACTACAGACGTTTTTTTAACGGAGGCCTTCTCTTATGGAAGACAAGAACGCGGGTCTGGAGCATCTCAATCTCGTCCGGCTTATGGCTTATGTCATTCAGGCGGACGGCAAGGTATCCGATCAGGAGATCGATTTTTTCAGCAAATATATCAGGGAATATTACCCCAAGGATGTCGCTGAAGAGGTGTTCAACGGTTTCCTTTCCGCGTTAAAGGAAGAACCCGTCCTCGAATCGATCATCGACAATGTCAACAAGGCGTATGGGGAGGATTACCGGCGGAAGATCGTGCTTCTGATAAAAATATATGAATTGTTCGGCGCGGACGGTATTACGGAGAGTGAACTCGGCCTTTTCGACAATATATGCGGTTTTTTTTCCATTTCCGCAGAGGATTCGGACCTGATAAAAAGCCTGCTGGTCGACGCATATCAGTACGAATATATCGGGAACGTAAACAGGAAAATTTCTTTTGGCGGCGATCCCCACACTTTCGATCTCATCTATCCCGGAAGCAATGTCGAAATATTCGATATCAGGGAGAATTTCTTTCTCGTCAACAAACGCTCGTCATCCCGCGTGTTTATCGATGAAGAACTGGTGCACGACGGGCAGATCGTCCCGCTTCACGGGAGGAAGACGCTTTCGCTGGGCGATAAGGACGTCCGTCTCGCGGATATTCACCTCTTTTTCAGACTCAAGCGCAACAATTACACGAAACGGATATATTTTGCCTATGAAAACGGGAATATGGTAAAAAAGATTTCCTTTTCAGAGGCCGATTTCAGAATGGATATCGACGCCAATATCATTCGATTGTACAAAAATACGTCTTCCGGGATATCGCTTGTCATTAATCGGACCGATGTCGAAGATTTCTCCTTTGTCAATCTGAACGATATCGTGGTACTCGCCGGCGGTTTCAGGATCCCGTTGCGGGAGATAATTCTTTCGGAAACCCGTGATACCTATGCCCTCAAGGAGGTTACACCGGAAAAAAATACCCTCGTTATCAGCGACCGGGATCAGTGCGCGGATATTTATATCGATGATATGTCGGAAAAACCATTGTCGTTGACCATCACCCCGCACAGGCGCGATGAGGCCGTGCATTTTACGTTGTCCGCCGAAAAACTGCCGTATCCCGTTTATCTCGGTTCCGAAGAAGTGAAAGAGGGGCAATCCGTTTCGATCGATCGCGACTCGACGCTGACCATCGGAAAAAACCGCCTGCTTTTCAATACCGGAACGGGAAAGATCGTCACCTCATTCGTCCATTTCAACAGGTTTACCGTCGACCGTCTCTCCTACCGGTTTAAAAACGGGAGGATCGGGATCGACGATGTGTCCTTTGAGGCGAAAAGCGGAGAACTCGTCGGATTCATGGGGGCAAGCGGCGCGGGGAAATCCACCCTGCTTCAACTGCTGCTGGGATATTACCGGCCTTCCGGCGGAAGGGTGCTCGTCAATGGAGAGGATTTTTTCGCCAATTTCGACAGGGTCCGGCACTATATCGGGTACGTGCCGCAGGATGATCTGCTTTTGGAAAATCTCTCGGTGTATGAAAATCTGAAGTATGCGGCAAAAATAAGGATGCCGGAAAAGTCCGGAAGGGAAATCGATTACCTCGTACAGACCGTGCTAAAGGATATCGGGCTGCTCGACAAAAGAAATCTGAAAGTGGGAAGCCCCGTTCAGAAGGTTTTGAGCGGGGGCCAGCGAAAGCGGCTCAATATCGGTCTCGAACTGCTTTCCGATCCCGACCTTTTTTTCCTCGACGAACCGACATCGGGACTCTCGTCAAAGGATTCGGAGATGATCATCTCCCTTCTCTCATCACTTTCAAAGAAGGGAAAGATCGTGTTCGTCGTCATTCACCAGCCCGGCTCCGAGATCTACAAGAAGTTCGACAAGCTGCTTCTCCTCGATGTCGGGGGCAAACTCGCGTACTACGGCGACAGCATGAAAGCGATCGGGTATTTCAAGCAATTCTTTCCGGTGCGCGACGATTTTATCGAATGCCCGTCCTGCGGAAACGTGAATCCGGAGATTATTTTCAATGTCCTCGAAAAAAAGGAATCGGGAAAAGACGGTCTTCCTCTCTACAGGGAAAAGGAGGAGTGGGGAAGGGGAGTCGCCGGGATATTCCGGAAGCTGTTCCGGCGGCCGAAATCCGTTCCGGTCCCCGTCCGCCGGTATGAACCCGATTACTGGAAACAGCTTTATCTGTCCAAACAGGCGGCGGGGGAAGCGGACGCGAACAGAGGGGCCGGTGAAGCGGGAGAGGCGGCAGGCGGACTCCCGCCGGCGGTAAAGCGCCCTTTTGCCGTAAAGCTCGGTATTCTTCTGACCCTCTTCAGGCGGACATTCGCGGAAAAGCGGAAGGACCTGACCAACATGGTGATGACCTTTCTCGTTCCCCTCACTCTCGGACTCATACTCGCATTTCTCCTCAGGGGCGGGGGCGAACCGTATATGTATTTTTCCAATACCCAGCTGACCAAATACCTCTTCCTTTCCGCGATCATTTTTATTTTTTTCGGACTGATGTCGAGTGTGAACGAAGTCATCAAGGACAGGCCGATGCTGATCCGCGAAAAGATCGTGGATATAAAACCGTGGCAGTATCTCGTTTCCAAAGCGATTACCTTTTCTTTGTTCGCGTTTCTCCAGGTATGTCTCTACCTTATCCCGGGATTCATCATCCTCCGGATTCCCGTCTCGCTTCCTCCCGAACTGGCGCACCTTCCGGTCTCCAATTCCTTTTTCTATTTCCTTCTCATGGGATTCGTCACCACCTATGTGTCCTTCGCGCTCGGGCTGCTCGTTTCATCGCTTCTCCGGAGCGAGCTCGCCGCGTTCAACATCATCCCGCTCATCATCATTCCCCAGATCATTTTCGGGGGTATGTTTGTCGACTTCTCCGATATGGGCAAACTCGTCAACAAGGAAATTCCCCTTTATTCCAACCTTACCTTTGCCCGATGGTCGTATGAAGGATTTCTTTCCGCGAGCGAGTATTTGAATCCCCTGTATCAGGTCACGGATACCGATCATATCATGACGATCAAAAAGGCGTATGAAAGGGACAATGGCGGCGGCTGGGACAGTGACCGCCTGATATACACCCCGCTCAGGCGGCTTTCCGGGGCGCCGGCCGGGGAAATCCCCGCGAGGATATCTTCAGACACCTTTACGGGCCGGCTTCTTGAGAAATTGGAGACCGAATATCCCGAACGAGCCGAAAAACTCGCTTCCTACTACACTGAAGACCCGGACAACGCCATCTATCGTCTGAGAAGCGGCCTCATGGCGTCCGAAAAGGCCGAGATAGAAGCGATTTTTCAAAAAGCCGGGCCGAACGGGTTTTACACGAAATATTACCTTTATGAGGTAAACGAGGCGGTCCATAAAGAACTCGCCGTCGCGCGGACGCCGGCATGGCTCGCCATGATCAAACACCGCAGGACGGGGGATGTATCGCTCTGGCTGAGGGACATGAATATTTTTCCGGCACATGAAAAGGTATGGGGGCGGTTCACTTTTTTGACGATCCGCTACAATGTGGCCGTGCTTCTGGTTTATGCGGTCCTGTTTCACCTGGCGACGATCGCGATACTCGGAAAATTATAAGGTGTGTGTAAAAATAAAAAATATCCGGGGGCTTTCCGTTTGAAAAAGGCGCCCGAATTCACTATAAAATAAGTGGTTGCAGAATTTATTTAAATTAAGGAGGAATTTGTATGCGTAAAAATCCGAAGGTTTTTACCGGAATACCGCTTTTGATATTCCTGTTGCTCTTCGCAGCCGGATGCGGGCCGCAGGAAAAACCATTGCAGCACAATATTATCATTTTCCGGTTATCGAATCCCGACGAGGCGTTGAACGCGCTCATCGCGGACACGGACATATCGCTGTGGTCCGCCTGGCTCGATACGTCGTCGGGTATTACGGCAACCGACCGTGAGGTGATTTGTTATCACATCGGTGTAAAAAGCGCAAACGCACTGCTCGCCGTTTTCCTGAACGATTACGAGACGGCGGAAAAGATAAGCGGTTCGATCAAGGATGCCGCGGACAGGCTGAATATCAAGTCCGATGAGATAGAGACCGCGGCAAAGGGGCTTGTGGATGCGCTCGGCGAAAAGGACGAGAACAAAAAGGCCCAGCTTGTAAAAAAGGCCCTGAATTCTCTCAAGGATGTGGTCATCGAAGCACTCGAGGCGATCGGCAACAGGGGGGAGTCGGTGATGATCGAGTTCGGCGCCTGGATCGAGGCGCTGCGGCAGACCTCGAGTATTATCCTCGAAAACTACTCGATGAAAACTGCCTCAGCCCTTGTCCGCAAGGCGGAAGCAGGATATTTCAAGGCCAGATTCACGGACCTGAATCTCCAGCATCAGAAACCACGTTACAAAAACATCCTCGAGATGACATCGAAACTGCTCGATCTCATGAGCCTGGACGAAACCGGTTCGATATCAAGGGACGTCGTGGAACAGATAAACGCGCTTGCCATTGAGATCAATGGAATGGTTAAATGAGAGGAGGGGATGAGATGATGAAAAGAATACTGGTATGTATCGTTATAACGGGAGTGTTTTCCTGTGTGTTCCTCCATGCCTCAGAGGAAGAGGCGATCGAGAATCTGCTGACGTACGCGGAAGCCGCGATCGTCTACCTTCAGAACGAGGGATATGCGGTGACGGTACCCGACGACGCGGGACAGATCTTTTACATGCAGGAAGGACAGTACATTCAGATAGACGGGACGTTTTATTACGGAACCAATTACGTTTTCATCGCGTCCGCCAGTTCGGAAGCCACCGATGTGGATATCGAAGTCTACGACAACAACTGGAACCTCATTTTCAACGGTAACACGGACGGGATCGACAGTGACGTCATTCTCACCCCGTCGGTGACCATGGAAATGCATGTCATGGTCAAACTGACCGGTGTGAAGACGGCAAACAGGGCCGCGCATGTCGGGTTCCTCATGTTTTATGTCCAGTAGCCGGACGACGAAGGGGTCGCCCGGTCCTCCGGCCGCACGCGGCCCCTTTCTGCAGGGGTAATGAAATACACGATACACGCGTTTAAGAAAATTTTTTCCCTCAGGAAATATTCAAAGGAATTGAAGCTGTCTCCCCTGTTTATTGAAACCACGGTTTCGATTCTGGCCGGACTTTTCATGTTCATCTGGGGTGTCGTCTTTTTTTCCAATCCCCTCTATCAATTTTCGCTTTTCACGAAGCTGCGGAATATGATGATCCCTGAAAGCGGGGCGGAAGCGTATTTAGAGGATATTTACTGCATCGGGATCGATCCGGAAGCGCGCCTCGCGTTCATGGCGGAAGATGAAGGGATCACGTATTACGATATGATCGCGGAAGCACTCGATGTCATCGCCGATTACGCGGAAAATCACGGAGAAAAGCGTGTTGTCGCCGGCATCGACTACGCCTTTGCCGCACATGAAGCGGCCGAAGTGTTCGGGGAGATGAGGCGGGTGCTCGGCGGGATGCCGGAAAACATGTTTGTCGTGTTCGGCGGGCTTCTGGTCCGCAGGCCCGATACGGTAACGACCCTTCGCTCGCACCTTCTCGAAGACCGTCTCTACTGGCCGCTTACCGATATCGATCCGGCACTCGGCGACAGGATGTTTATCGGCAACCTCCATGTCGCAAAGGGGAGCGTACGGTCCGGGTTCGAGAACGGGGAAGATATCAAGGCGGCGATCGGCTATATCCCGCTCATGATATGGGACCGGAAAACATTTTGCTCCATGTCCCTTGCCATGTTTCTGGCCGGGGAGGTCATGGAGAAGCAGGAAGACGGACGATACGATTTTTTTACCGATTTCGCCGAAGGAATAAGCAGATTCGCGGAAGAAAGCGATATCGAAAGACGGCTCGAACAGTCGACCGGCAAGCGATATCATGACCTCGGGAAACAGATTTTCTACAATTTTTTTACCGGCAGGGATATTTTAGAGTTCAAAAACAACTATATATGGCTTTCCACCGTTTCTCCCCGGTTCGAAAACTCTTCCCGAAGCCTCGACAATTACTTCGGACAGCCTTTTATAAAGAAGAATGACAGCGCTTCGGGGGTTGAGTATTTTTTCGTTTCACAATCCATGATGCCGGAATTCCTCCTTGAGTCCGGTGAAGAAAACGATGTCGTCCTGACGCCCGCTGTGGGAGAAAATCCCTTTACCTACGAGAAAAAGACGGTGATGGGTGTCATGAGCCATGTAACGGCCCTCTCGAATCTGCGGCACCGGTTTTATATCGATCAGTGTCCTTCCTGGCTGATGATTGTGTTATCGATCCTGGTTATCGGCGCGGTCCTGTTTTTTTCATGGACAAAGGAGCTCGGAAAAAGTCTGCTTTTTTCTTTTGGCGTTATTACCGTCTTTATTCTTGTTTCGTTTGTTTCTTTCTGTTTCGGTTGTTTTATTCCGATAACTACCCCGTTCGCCTTCTCGCTCATGACGTTCGGGATTATCGCAATTCTGCGTTTTATTCTGACGACAAACAGGTACGAATTATACGAGATGGTCGCGAGCAGGGTTTTTTCGGCGTCCCAGATGGAGAAGCTGAGGGATGTGGAAGAATGGAAACGGCCGAAAGTGATTCCCGACGGCGTGATTATGGCGGTCTTCCCGAGAAAACTCCCGGATTTCGGAAAAACCGAGGAAGATGCGACACGCTACACCAGCATCTATGAAAAATACCTCTCCCTTGTTTTCAAGGCGATCGAGCATCATGAAGGAAACCATCTTGTTCTGGGGATGGACGGGGTACTTGGTTTCTGGAATATTCCTCTCCCTGAAGAAGGAAGTGAAGCGAGGGCCTTTGCCTGTGCCCGGCAGTGCCTCGATGAGGTCGGGAAGTGGCAGACTTTTATAGACGCACAGTACGGCAGAAAAAAGGCGTATATCGCTTCGTTCGATATCTGCCTGCACGTATGTGAATGCTACGCGGGTTGCGTGGGGGCGGGAAGCGAGATCAATTATTCATTAAGCGGTTCGGGAATCAATGACGCCGTCGAAGCAAGCTTGTTTCAGACAGGTGACAGGCTGAATACCCTGCTCGTGACAAAGGAGTTCATGGACCGGCTATCGGCAGCCGGTGAGGTCGAGGCCCGTGATTTTAAGGAACTATCGTATGCCAGGATTAAGCTTTATCAATGGAAATTTACCCGTTAACGGTGTATAGTATGGACAAGGAGGTGTCACGATGAACAGGGCAAGGTATCCCCGGAAGGCCGTACACGCGGTTTTCATGCTGCTGATCTGTATCGCCGCCCGGGCGGATGATTCCGAGGGGATCATCGGTATCGTTCTATCGGTAAGGGGGGAGCTTGTTCAGACATATGGCGGGACGGCGGCCCCGGTGAAACCGGGCGGAAAAGTGTATAAAAAGAGCGTGATTGCCCTCGCCGAAGGTGAAAAACGGGGAAAAGTCCAGGTCGGGCTTAATTCCGGACCGGTTGTCTATACCCGTTTTCCCGTTTCGTTCGAGAAATCCGCATTCGACGAGATTAATCCCGAACTCAAGGACAATTACATTTCATGTATCGGCGGAACGGTCCTCAGGTCAAAAGGAATAGAGAATGAAACGAAAATCCTCGAATGGTACATGCCGTATCTCGGGGCGATCGGCGCCGGGGAGCTGAAAGGGGGATTTTCTTTAGCGTTCGGAAAAACATATCGCTCCGACGAGAGTCTCGTGATCGATCCGCTTTATTTCAAGTTCAGGCAGGGGGTATCGATACAAAACGCCTCGTTTGCAATCGTCAACAAGGAAACTGAAAAAACGGAATGCGAAGCGGCGTCGTTCGAGAAACAGGGCGGCGATTATACCGTACGGCTCGATCAGATAGTCTACGGCTACGGCGTGGAATACGCCATTGTCGCTGACTTTAGGTTATTCGACGGAACAAGTGAAAAAGTCGAAATCACCTATTATGTGTACGGCGATGAAGAGATCGCCTTTATCGAAGAGGAAGTCGTGGGGATGTTCGGTGAAGGAACGAGTGATTATGAAAAGGCGCTTATCAGGGCGGGCCGGTACCGGTACTATGAGATGAATATCAAGGCGCTTCTCATTCTCAAGTCGATCGGAATCGATCTGGACGGGATGTTGTAGGGGCGGGATGAAACGGGAATACGGCATGTATATGCTGTTTGCCGCCGTCTGCACCGCGGTGAATCTCGGAAGCCAGTACGGGGCGGCAACCGCATTGGAAGCGATGGGCCTTTTCCGCGGCAAGCCGGATGTGTCCGTTTTCGGGCTGGAGCCGGTTTTTGTCGTCTCGCTTCTCACCGGCACGATCCTTGGATTTACCGCCAAGTTTCTTCTCGACAAATTCATCGTATTCGGGGAAAAGCACGAGACGATCGGCCATACGGTCAGACAGGTCGTCGTCTACGGCATGCTCGCCGTTGTCACCACCGCCGTATTCTGGGGTGTCGAAATACTTTTCAAGATTGCCTTTCATTTCGAAAACAGCCATCTCGTGGGCGGTTTTTTCGGACTCGCGGCCGGCTACACAATAAAGTTTTTCCTCGACAAACGCTTCGTATTCACTGAAAGCCGCGCGTCGGGGAAAGAGGCGGGTCGATAACCCGGCTGTAGGCGGACGAACGGCGTGAAGTACGACGGAGAACTCAGCCGCGAAAGCAAGCGATTGTTTTTTCAAAGTGTTTTTCGATTTTTTGGCGGATGAATTGCTTTATTGCCCGAAAGGTTTCCCTGTGCGTATCGGTCTGATAAATAAGAATAACGTAGTGTTCTTTTTTTCCGATGCTTTGCCTGCACACTAACGGATATTCGTTTCCCTTTATCATGAGGGAAACCGGTAACCGTTTCATGTTTTTCAGTTGGGGAATGTCCTCCTCGATATAGCAGAGGAGCGCGGCCGAGCTTATGTTTTCGACGCGGCCGGTGTGTGTCCGTTTGTCGATCGTTATGTCGACACTCACCGCGTCGCCCTCTTCGCAGTCGACCCGTATCTGCTTTCGTAATCCACGTGCCTTATGCCGTTCGGCGTAGGAAAGGATTGTTCGGGCGTTTAAACCGGGATCGTCCGGGTCAATGACGATATATTCACACTTCTGCTTCGCCCCGAGTTCGGGAAAGGGCGGTGAGTTGTTCGAGGTGAGAAGACCTATATTGAGACCCTTGAGTTCCGGCAATCTGGCGATGGATTTTACGAATTCGGAGAACTGAAACCGGGAAGGAATATTGTCGCAGTTGATGAAGAGAAGCGAATTTTTTTGTTCCTTGAGTACCGGTTTGCATATTGAATGGTCGCCGATTGCAAAGGCTTCTATTTCATGGGACAAAAGGATATCGATGTAGTGAACGGTCGATGCGTCCGGAAAGAGAAAATATACTTTTTTACCCAGATTAAAAAAATCGATTGATTTGTTCAATACCGTAACGAATTTACCTATCTCGTTGAGCTGGTTGAGAACCGCAACGGTGGACTGTTTCGATTCCTCGTTCGTCACCGTCACTTTTTCCAGAATATCCAGCGTTTTTGTCGTTGCCTCATCGAGATCGTGGGTCTCGAGATTGATTTTTTCGACATTCTGTTTGATGGCTGTCGAGGCCTCCTGTACCGCTTTTGTGATCAAGAGCATCCGTTCCGTTGCATCCTGAATTTCCTTGGTCTGGTCCGCCATCTGTTGTGCCTTGTTCGAAATCTCAATCCAGGTATTTGCCGCACTTTCGACTTCCTGCGAAACATCACTGAATGTCTTGCCGCTTTTATGACTCTCGCTCAGGGCAATGTTGATATTATTGATCTGGTCGTGGAGCAGGCGGGAGATATTGCCGGCGTTCTTTCTCGTCGAGTCGACGAGTTTCATTATTTCATCCGCGATAACCCGGAACCCCTTGCCGTGGATTCCCGCGTGGGCCGCTTCGATACCCGCGTTGATCGAGAGGATGTTCGTCGATTCGGTAATATGATTGATAATTTCGATTATTTTGAGCATTTCGTCCGTGTTCTCGTTCAGGACCGTGATGATATCGGAAGTGTTCTTTACCTTTTCGCCGCCGCGCTGGGTGATCAGTTTGAGTTCCTCGGCCATTTTATGTTTGTCGAGGGTAAGATCGGTAATCACGGAGATGGCGGAAAGAAGGGTCGTGAGTGCCTCGGATGTTTTATTGATTACATCCGCTTCATGGCTTGTCTGGTTAGCCAGGTCGATGATCGATCCCAGAATCGTTTTCGTGGAGGAAGAGGCGATACTCAGGCGATTACATATCGATTCGAACTGCTGCCGCACATTGCCGATATTCACGACTTTCTGGATATATGAGATCATGATGAGTTTGATGTTTTCAAGCGCGCTGATGCTTATTTTCGTTTCAAAAAGATTTTCTTTGATATCCCAGAAGACCTTTTTTATCTCCTGAAGCATCAGGTTGAGATGATGGGAGAGTTGTCCGATTTCATCGGTTCCCTTTTCCTTGAAATTGAGTTCGACGATGTACGAGAGGCCTTTTTCCGGAATGACCTTGAGTTTTTCCTTGATCTCCCGGCACTCGCTTTTCATTCTGATGAAAAGGAACATGCAGATAATAATCAGGAGAAAAATAGCGATGCCCGTCATCGTTTGTATTACGATATCCATTCCCGCCAGAATGAAGACAACGAGCGCGACGGAAAAAGCCAATGCGAGGGACAGATAAATAACAATGTTTCCAGCTATAACTTTTTTGATCATAAGCACATATATCGATGAAATTCTAACGGCTTGTCCGTAAAAAATCAAGCGACAAACAGTAAAACGTGAAAAAACGGATTGTCCGGTTATTGTGAGTATAGGCGTGTGAAAGACATGCGTGTGGACTCCGGCTGCCCCTGCGGGGGGTCATATGAGGATGAAAAAGTGAAGGAGAACCCTTGTTTTCTCGATCGTCCGGGCCGGTATGAACTCGAGAACTGACGCTGAAATCTGTTTCCTGCTTTCTTTCAAACTAAAAAAAGCAGTACATGGGGAGTATTCCAGAAATCAGTCGTGATATAAGGAGGAAGTGTGTATTAGTTGAGTTCCTTCTTTGCGAGAAGGAATCGGCTTATCCCCCGAGCAAGGGGATATTCTCTATTCATCCCGCATTCCCTTTCGTCTCGTATACAGGGTTCTCCCTTCACCTCTTATATAGAATGGAAGGTTTTCCGTTTCCGGAAAAACCTCTCATTTCCTGGTCGTACGACGACAGACCGTATATGCATTCCTCTGTCTGAATATAAAACATCCCGGGGAAGAGAAAGTTACACATAACCGAACGATACGTATCGATTCCGTTCGCGGGACGTTCGGGTCAGCGTGTGTTGATGTAGTTGCTTATTTCCTTTTTGTCGGATTCTTCTATGTCGACGAACTCGATGCCGTTTTCATAAAGATGGGGAAGTGACTCTTCACTCCAGACGACTTTCCCGAGTACCTTTATCTTTTTGCGGGGCATGGAAAACTCGAGATCCACAAGATGATTGAGAAGAAGCTTCTGGTGGGAGGTGAGGCAGATCCCGCCGTTGCTGATATTCTTTGTTTTCGCGCTGCCCTTTGTGCGGCTTGCATTGTACGAATATTTGACGGAGACAATGAGGCAATACCTTTTGTACGATCGTCTCTCATCCACTTTTCCGTCACCTCCCGCCCGCGGCGAAACAGATATGCCGCCTTCCGGTTATCGTGCGATGATGCACCGTTTTTTACATTATAGGCTGCACGGTATCGTGTTTTGTCACCGCTTTACAATCTCTCGAAAAACCGGGATTTAATCCTTGACTTCGAAATTTATTCCCGCCGTAAACGTAAACCGGGGATTTCCGTAACTGGGATAAGGGATAAAATAGAGATTAAGCGGAACGGAGAAATTTTTCCCCTTGAAATTCCAGCCCAGGCTGTAGGTTAAAGCGAATTGCATCTGGAGTCTTTCGGCCGTATCATTGAAAAAACTGAAGAAAGGACCGATGCCCGCTTCGAGACCGATGTCCATTCGATAACACATGAGCAATGTGATAAAGGGAAGTGCGAAACGCTGATCAAGACCGCTTATGAAGATGTTTTGTTCGATCACGAGGTAATTATTCGAATCGCCGAGATCGATTTGCTGCTGGCTGCTGAATCCGATTTCGGTGAAGACGGGAAAATATTTGTCGTCGCTTGATATGATCTTCTGGATTTGATCATTGAAATCATCTTGATCCAGAATTACCGCTGAGACACCGACCCGTGGTCCGAACAAAAAAGTAACCGGTGCCACCTCTTCCTGGGCGAAAATATGCGGAATGAAGATCAAAACACATAATAAAAGCAAACAGGTTTTTTTCATTATCGTCTCCTTGTTTTTCCGTATGGTTTTTTTAATAGGTTGTATTGGCTTGTTGGTTCGTCTGAATCAGCCGAACGCCACATGTCGCCCGGTGCATAAAGAATTTTCGATATTCGTTTTGACAATACCGCATCTCTGCAACAATGCCTGTGCTCTTTTATTCAACCGATATCCTTTTATACATGAATAAAATTATTTTGTCAATCTCACCCGGTATGGTAACAAGAGTTTGTTTCGGTATGGACGCCCGGTTCTCCCCGGTGTACGCCGTCAGTGCTACTGGATGTCTTTGAGTGCAAACGAAAGAGAATCATCGAGCCATGTATCCATATTGAGCACCGACCGCCGCCTTTTATAAGCGATTGACTGCGCCGTCCACTGTGCCCATTGAATCGCCTGTTTTCCCGCGAATCGTGAACCGGGTATTGCATTACCCACCTGCCACTTTATCAGTTCCCTCAATGACCTCGGTGCGTATCGCTCAACCAATTCATCTTCCATGCTGACAAAGAGACGGGAGCTTCCCGGATCTCCCTGGCGTGCACACCGGCCGAAAAGCTGGCGATCGATCCTTTTTGATTCATGACATTCCGAAGCGATAACATGTAATCCGCCCCGTTCGGCAACACCCTTGCCGAGTCTTATATCGGTACCCCTCCCCGCCATATTTGTCGCGATGGTGATGGTACCGGGTTCTCCCGCCTGTGCGACAATCATGCTTTCTTTCTTGTGGTTCTTTGCGTTGAGAAGTTGATAGGTGAGTTTCTCCTTTTCCAGCCGCTCGGCAAGGGCTTCACTCGCTTTTACACTGCGCGTTCCGATGAGAACCGGCCTGCCGAGTTTATGCATTTCACTGATTTCATGAACAATCGCCCGCCACTTGGATTCCTGATCCGGAAAAACCTCAACGGGATATTCTTTCCGTATACAGGGTTTGTTTTCCGGCACCGTCGCGACCGTCAATTCGTATATATCCCATAGTTCGTGGGCGGATTCCCTTGCCGTTCCCGTCATACCCGCGAGGTTGTGAAAAAAGCGAAAAAAGCGCTGGAAACTCAAACGCGCCAATGTTTCGGTCGGTGAAGTCACGGGAAGGTCTTCCTTTGCTTCGACGAATTGATGAATACCGGCCCGCCATTTCCTCTGGGGCATCTGTCTGCCCGTAAACTCGTCGACGATGACCACCTGTTCTTCCTGGATAATGTATTCCTTGTTCCTGTGAAAGAACTCTTTGGCGATCAGGGCCTGATGAACCAGTTCGTTATAGCCGCTCGTGCTTTTGAATGCACATCCGGAGTCTTTTACCTTCTCTGCGATGAGTCCTGAAATATCTTTTATAAACTCGATATCCCTGAATTTGATGTCGACCTTGTAATCCTTGCCTCGTACAAGACCGTCCGCTATGGCATACGCCAGCCGGCACGCTTCGATAAAGGATTCATTACTCGTCGCCTTCGAAATGATGAGGGGGGTGACCGCTTCATCGATGAGGATACTGTCCGCTTCATCGACAATTGCGGAATGCAGACCCCGCATAACAAGCCCTTGCTCGATGTTTCTCTGGCGTCCCAAAAACCACGCGATTTGACGCCTCCCGGTTTTTTGAAGCGTCCCCAGCCAGAGTCGGTCCCTGAGAAAATCGGCGACGATTTCCTTGCTCGTCGTGTAAACGACATCGTTGTGGTATCCTTCCCTTCGTTCGGCCGGTTCCATTTCACTCCCGACATGTCCCGCGGTCACTCCGCAAAACCGGTAAAGGGGGTTCATCCATTTTTTATCACGTTCGGCGAGGTAATCGTTGACGGTGATGATGTGGCAGGGAAGACCGCTCCAGCCGTAAAGGATGCCGGCCATGGCGGCGGTGAGTGTTTTTCCTTCACCTGTCGCCATTTCCGCTACATGCCCGTTGTAGAGAGTCAGGGCGCCGGTCAATTGTACGACGTAAGGCTTAAGACCCAGCGTACGAAGCGCCGCTTCCCGAATCGCCCCGAGGGCGTCGGGTAGCCGGAGCCTGTATCCCCGTTCACGCCGCCTGAAGCTTTCCTTCAAATGCATCAGATGTTTATGAAGGGTTTCCTGTGAAAGATTATGCCAGTATGTTTGCCGCGAATCGATTGCTTCCGCTTCCTGAAGATATGTACGGACGATATCATGTCCCGTTCTCATATATGTCCCGACAAATGAATGCAGCCATGCATCGAGGCCTTTCAGGAGGGGGGGAGGTGTTTTTATGGTGCTTCGTTGATAATCCCTGGTTAAAAAATACATATTATTTCTTTCAAACCGGTTTTACAGCCGATATCGTAGCTGTGTTACAGCTGATATCGTTTCTGTATGAGCTGAATAAGTTTAATCCACCACTGCTGCAGCAGGGGTTCCATGGGCAGCCTGAATTGGACACGGCCCGTACGCCCGTGAAGCAGGCCGCCGAGACTATCTTCGGCTATGGTGAGTCTCACCTCATAGAAGGGTTCCGTCGTTTTGGTGCCGCTTTGATCCTTTATATCGATGGTAACCTCGCCGCCGGCGGCAAGACCGAGTGCCGGAGAAGGCAGGGAGGTCTGTTCCGCAGGTATGATCGTGAAACCGCTGATCCGGACGGCTTTATCCGATTCTCCGTACAATCTGACCTCGGCGGATTTGATTTCATCGGAGAAAAAACCCGAAACCTCCTGTTGGGAGATGACGGAACTGAAAAAGAATCCCGAATTATTGATAAGCTGGCCGATCGGGGTTCCCCGGTGGATCCACATTCCTTTCAACTCGTCGATATACGGGGCGACCCAGACGCCGTCGATCTCCGCTTTCACTTCGCAATCCCGTATGTCTTCTTCAAGACGATCGTAGCGTTCGTTGATCGCGGCGAGAAGGCTGTTGATCGGTTTTACATCCGCGAGGCTTTCATGCAATGCCTTTTGTCCCATAATCGATATTTCGTCGATCTTGGCGGACATTTCCCTTATTTTAAAATCGAGTTCCCTGTTTTTCAGGTAAAAGAGGGTCTGGCCTTTTTTAACCCAATTTCCCGAAGGAATTGTAATATCCGACACGTAACCGCCCACCTTGTTTGTCACTTTCATGTATTCATATGCTTTTATGACACCCGGCGAGGTAAAGGTATGGGGAAAGGGAATGACGGACAAAAAAAGAAAAACGGTGACGGCAGCGCCAAGACTTACCAGTATGGACCTTATTCTTGTCCGGTCGAGGCGGGGTTCGGTGAACAAATACTTGATGAACCGCACGGCGGGGACCAGAATCCATGAGACGGCGCATACAACGGCCATGATAATCCCCAAAAGCAGGAACCGGTCGGCGACAAAGAGGAGGATCGTCGTGAATACAACGATACGGTAGATACCGCTCAATATCCCGAAAATCGTAATCAGGACCGCTTCTTTCATGGAAGAGACCGGAGTCGTCGATTTTTTATATCCGAACGCATACCGTTCGACAAGATGCCGCAGATGCCGGGTCGCCTGGGTATGGAGATTCGGAATATCGAGAAGATCGGAGAGAATGTAATAACCGTCAAAGCGCAAAAGCGGGTTGATGTTGAACAGAATCGTCGAAACCGACGCGACAAAAATAATATTGTAGGTAAGTGAATGGAGAACGCCCGGTCCCGTATTGGACCAAATTATTGCCGCAATCGCGGCGATGAACAACTCGAATATCATCCCCGCCGCTCCCACAAGGACGCGCTTCCATTTGTTTCTGAACGACCATGCGGCGGTCGCGTCCATATAGGGAATGGGGTTGAAAATCAGGAACATGATTCCCATCGTATGGACTTCTCCCCCATACCGGCGCACGGCAAAGGCGTGCCCGAACTCATGCAGCGCCTTTATAAAGATAAACGAAAGATAGAGAAGGGGGATGTTCGCTGGGGCGAGAATGCCCTGACTCTGGACGCCGAGTTCCCGGATGTTTTCGATTGCGACCTTTATCCCCATCCCGATGACGACAGCCCATATAATTAGACCGACAGGACTTATTATGGCGCGCAATACGGGAAGTATTCTTTTGAGTATGTTATCCGGATCGAAAAGAGGTATACGGAAAAACATAATATTCGAAAGTGTCGCCTGTGTCACCTTTTGCTGTTGTTTTTTATACCGTTCAAAAAGTTTTTCGCTGTCCGCGGGAAGTGAATAATGAAGCAGATTTGCGTGATAAAGCTGCGCGAGGAGATTGATCACGTCTTCCTGTCCGGGGGCGTCGTCGGGATTTTCGGCAATAACCTCTTTCCATACTTCCTCGACGGTTCGGTTCAGCGAAAGGCGTGAAATGAAATTGTATGCTGACGGCCGTATCCTGTAAAATTGATTGGAGAAGGGATCCTGAAGCACATACCAGCGCGATCCGCGGTACAACTGCCTGTTTACTTTTATACACGATCTCAGACTGATTCGTTGTCCCGCGATTCTGTACCATGATTCGTGAAAAAGCTTGCTTTCTTCCATTGTAATTATATTCTCGTTCTCATTGTTATGTTATCCGGCGGTAAATGCATATGAACAGGTTACTCGTCCGGCCGCCTCAGAACCAGAGATGCATCCTGAGAAAATCGATTGTCCGGTGCGTGATAATCCAGAGTATATTTCTTTCACCCCCGTTTATTTTTGCTATGCCGGTCATACCCGGCCGCCACCATTCTTTCCTGCCTTCAGGAAACGTGCATCTGACGATGAAAATATTCCCTTTTTCTTCAGGGATCGCCAATGGTTCGATACGGCCGACTATGACGGGGAAGACATCTTTCGGCCTGCTTGCAAGAATGATCTCACCTTTCTGGGATTCGTGGACTTCATGGATATCCGCTTCATCCACTTTGAGTTCGGAATAAAGCTGATCGACACGTGCGAGCTTAAAAAGTATTTCTCCCTGTTTTATCGGAGAACCGATGCGTTCCATCTGGTCCCCTTCGACAATAATCCCGTCAAACGGCGCAATCAGGATCGATTGATTCAACTGGTATTGCACGAGTTCGAGTCTGGCATCGGATTGTTCCAAAAGGGCCTGGGAAATCCTCATATCCGCAAGCGAATTTGCCGCGCGCGCTTTTTCCACTTCGCGTCTGTAGCGGTTTCTCTCGGCGATGATCCCCGCTTCCTGAAGCCGGAGGTCGCTCTGGTCCAGAAGGAGAAGGGCGTCGCCTTTTTCAACCGCGTCCCCCACCCTGACCTTGACCTTGTCGATATGTCCGTCAAATGGCGCGGTAAGATAGGTGATGTTATCCGTCCTGAGAATCACCGGGGCGCTGATTTTGTATTCAAGTTTACCGAAAACGAGGATACCGACGGCGATCGCGATGACGATCCCCAGTATCTTGATCCATGTATGCGTATATCCGATTATTTTCCCGAGTTTCTCCCTTAAAAAGTCGACGAATCTGAAGCCGAACCATCGGTCTTTTGATTTGAGATCGGAAAGACGGCGTGATACCTGGTCGCAACACAATCTGAGCAGGCGCAATTCCGTTTCGGTAAAGGGGGAGGTGTTTCGTTCACAGGAACAAACGGCGACCGCTTCATTGTCGAGTCGAAGCGGCATTGAACAGATATGGGCGACATCGTTTGCCTGCGAGAACGACATGTGGGCCCTGTTAACGGCACCCCCGCCCCCTTCGGCCGGCCATGTCACCTCGGCGTTCTGATCGATACATTCTTCCTGGGCTTCTTCGAGCTTTCTGACAATTTCCGCTTTTTTATCAAAGCGGTCGACATGACTCATCGCTTTTAGCCTGATGTAGCCCTTTTCGAACCACCCGATACTCACACGTTCGCATTTGAGTCTCGAAGCAATTTCATTGCAGAATGTCATGGCGGAAGGGAGAAACCGTTTTTTCTCGTTCATGAGGGCCATGAGGTCGAGGACGTTCGATAATTGTTCGACACGGATTTTTGCGTCCATTGCAGTCCGTTGAAGCTGCAGACCGGCAGGTATATCCGAAGCCAGCATGAGGCGCCCGCCGATTTCATTTCGCTCTATCCGGCCGCCGGCCTGAAAGAGGAAGCATGCGAGGCAATAATCCGTTGATACGCCCGTATCGAGTCTCACCGCACATATGAGGTGCTCAGCGTGATCGATCCAGGCAATACCGTCCTTTAGTTGATCATGAACAAGACCGACGATCTCTTCCGATAATTTCTTGCGGTCAGCGGAAATAATCGAAGCCGCCCTGGAGAACGCGACAACATGCAGGACGTCCGGCTGTATCGTATTCGCTGCGGTAATGACACCCCCTTCGGCATCGGAGAGCGAGATAAGAAGACCCAGGTACATATTCCAGAACCGGGTGTTTGATCCGTGAAAGTTTCTCAATTTCTGCAGATCCGAGAGACATGAATATAATGTCGTCAATGCGTCTTTGGTTTTCATTGTTCCTGTCGGTTTATTTTATTACCATCTTTGCGGTGATTCCGGGTTTCACTTTCCCGTCCCTGTTTTCAAAAAGCACCTTGACTTCCCGCAAACCGCTCGAAGGATCGATCACCGGTGAGACGAACTCGATAACGCCCTGATAGCTGCCTGCGGAAGAAGTCGAGTCGATTTGTACCGTCACCGACATTCCCTTTTTCAGATTCACGCGAACGCCTGCTTCCACGTACGAGATGAGGCGGACCTTGCTGATATCGACGATGCGGACAAGCGGTTGCTGCGGGCTGCAATTCTCACCGATCTCCAAAAAATGTTTTGTGATAATACCGCTGAACGGCGCCCTGATAATCCGCTTTTCCAGCTGGGCGATCGCGATATTGTGTTCGATCGCTTCGAGTTTTTCAACAACAACAAGGCGGTCCAGTTCTGCCTGCGCCAGTTTGAACTCGAGTTCCTTTTTCTGGAGTTCTTCTTTTGACACCGATTGTGTTTCTTCAAAGAGTTGCCGCGTTCCTTCGAGGTTTTCCTTTATTGTTTCGACCTGGCTTTTTGCGGACTCGATTTCAATCGTGCTTTCGGCGACCAAACGCTTTCGTTCCGTCTCGAGTGATTCCAGCCTTCTTTCGAGTTTCAGGATGGATTCTCCTTTTTTAACGAACTCGCCTTCTTTTATATCGATCACTTCGATGGTGCCCGATACGGTTGCGCTGAGGGTCGCGTCCATAAAAGGTTCCGTTATACCGAAAGCGACAGCGGAATCTGTAAATGCCGGAACGGCGGCGACTGCGAACGACAACATTATCACCACCGTTGCCACGGATGTCTGGATAGTTTTCATCGTATAAGTTTTCTCCACGGATTTAGCGCCATTATATCACAGGTTTACCGGTTTGTAAAGGATAAATTCGTGTGAACTAATCTCCTAAAATCGTTGCAAACACCTTCCTTTAATATGCTTTTTTTATTATAATGAAGAGCAATCCCTTAACATAGTGAAGAATATCATGAAAATAAATGTAATGTGGCTGATTACCATCTGTATATTTCTCATTACGATTACGAATGTTTTCCTGTACGCGGAGGAAAGCGCCGTTGATGAGGTAAAACGGGAAATGACGCTGGCCGATGCGGTGGAGACGGCAGTCAGATTGAATCCTTTAGTCGAAGAAACCCGTTTGGAGTGGCTGATTGCGACCAGGAATGTCAATGCCGAATGGGGCCAGTTTGAGCCGAATATTGTCGGCTATTACAGCCTTCAGGACTTCAATCACAGAAACAACATCAAGGAGACTATTGAGCAACTGGGGAATACCGAATATTTTGAGGACACTGAAGAATACGCTTTGGGCATTGAAGGCAAAACGCCGACCGGTTCGACATATAATATCGGTTATACGCTGAACAAGAAAAAAAGCACGTACGCTTCCGATCATGAATATAATACATATATCGGTATTACACTGGAACAGCCCCTTCTCAGGGGTGCGACGCGCGGCGCGCCGCGTGCCGGGATCAATGTCGCAAACAGGGAGAGGATTATCGCCTTTCACAAGTACAGAAAACAGCTTATGGAGACAATTACGCAGGTCGAGGCCGCATACTGGAACCTCGCATTCGCTCAGGAGTTGTATCAGATACATCTGGACTCGGTAGATATCGCGAAAAAACTCGTGAAAGATGCGGAAGAGCGTGTCAAAACGGGAAAGATGTCGCAACTTGAGTTCACCGAAGCGGAAGCGGGGCTTGCGTTACGGGAAATCGCCCTTGCCGAAAGCGAACAAAACATTATGAGTGCGATGACGGAATTGAGACTGCTTGTTGCGGATTACCGTCTTAACGAGGATCGGGAACTGATCGCAATGGATTCCCTTTTTTCCGTCGAAGAACCTTCGGGTCTCGAAAAAATGGAAATCATGGAGACGATCGTCAGTATGCACCCCGATTATCTCATACGAAAAAACGAAGTGGAGCGGGAATCGATTGCCTTGAATTATTACAAAGACCAGTGCCTGCCGGTCTTGAATGTCATCGGCAACTATAATCTGACGGGCATGGGCGGTTCTTTCGAGGATTCGATACATATGACCTTTGATCAGACGAATCCCTCATGGTCGTTGAAGCTCGAACTTCAGGTGCCGCTTTTTGGAAGTATTTCACGAAACAACCAGCGTGAGGCCGCACAATTAAAGAAGCACATAAGTGAGAAAAATTTCGAAGCGACGGAGTATGAGGTGGTCAATGCGATCACAATGCTGTTGCAGCATATCGAAACCCTTTCAAAACGAAGAGAAAACATGAAAAAAGTGGTGGGAGTGAAGCAACGATTGCTCGATGTCGAGTTATCACGTCTTGAAGCCGGATACAGCAACAGCCGGCTGGTCTATGAGGCAGAAGAGGAACTGTTCGATGCAAGACAAAACGAGATGGATACCATTGTCCGTTACAAACTCGCGGTATCACGGTTGGCAATGGTGTGCGGAACAAGTCTCAGCGACAAAAATCTGGAAAAGCGTGAAAACGGAAAATTTTTCCTCGAAGAACGGCTCGTGAAAAAAACGGGAAAATAAGGGCACCTATAAAAAACCGGAAATAACATACCGGGAAATATATACAACATTACCTTGACACCTCTGTGACGGCATCCCTATAATATAAACAGGAATCGAAGCTTGAAAATACGAGTATTATTTGTTGACGATGACAGAAGTCTCCTTGACAGGTTTGTCCGTCTGTTCAGACACGATTTTGAGGTAATGACCGCAGATAGTGCGGGAAAAGCTCTGGAATTGATAAAGAAAAATGAAAATATAGCGTGTATGGTGGTGGATCTGCGAATGGGCGAGATGAACGGCATCGATTTTCTGTATGAAATCAAACGGCTGAAACCCTTTGTATCGAGAATCATGCTGACCGGTTTCCCGGATATGGAGGCCGCCGTCAACGCCGTGAATCACGGTAAGATACTGGCTTTCCTGCAGAAACCGGTAAAGAAAGAGAAACTGAAAAAGATAATCGAAGAGGGAATCTCTAATTACTATTATCTCAAGGACCTCGAGGATAAATCGGTCAAAGACAGTCTGACGAATCTGTATAATCATAATTCGATAAAGGAGAAATTGAATCATGAGGTCAGAAGGGCCGGAAGGTACGGGTTTCCCTTGTCGGTTATCATGATTGATATCGATCATTTCAAAAATATAAATGATACATACGGTCATCCTTTCGGTGACGGTGTTTTGATAAAAATAGCTGGAATACTGAAGAACAACACGCGTATGGTCGATTCGGTCGGAAGGTACGGCGGTGAAGAGTTTCTCGTCATTTTACCCGAGGTGGAGATGGAAGCTACCTATGCGGTGATGCAGAGAATAATGGAAAAAATGAATCTGGAAAATTGGGGAGAAAAAGATCTCGCCGTCACCCTGAGTGCCGGTATTGCCGTGTATGCCGGAGAGGACCCGGAGACACTTATAAAACTCGCGGACGAAAAACTCTACCTTGCTAAAAGAAACGGAAGGAACAGGATAGAAGGGTAGAAGGCAGCCCGACAAACGATTACCTGTCTCCCGCAAGGGCATGCAAGATAATATCCTTATAATTGTTGGCGTTTTTCACATTCTTTTCACCGGCGATTCTTTTTGCATGATAGATATTGCCGGAGTAAAACCTGTTGAGCAGAAAGAAAAAGACCATTGCCGCATCGGCGTAGTTTCCCTCGACAATATTCATGACGAAGACGGCCATGACTGAGGCATTGAGAATAAATGCGTGTATTCCGTGAAAGAAATCCCCGGCGTAGATCTGGCCGCTTCCCGGAATCAAAGCGGAAAGAAACGCGGCGGCAAGGATGGGGATTTCTTTTTGATTCTCTGCGGCATCGAGAAGGCGATTTACCTTTTTTTTATCGTCATCGGAAACGTGCGTGTTGTCTTCGAAATAGCGTCCAAGCATTTCTTTAGCGTGTTTCCATTTGCCCGTATAAATATCTGCGACGGCGGAAAAGAAGGCGATCCTTTTCTTTTGCGTTTCGGTTTCAGCCAGGGGGGAGAGAGAGGTGAGCTCCTTTTCCGCGAGAATATAGCTGCCCGAGGCGATGAATATCGTTACACGTTTGATCCTGGATTCAATGACGGCCGCGCTATCGGCGGCGGCATTTATCGCGAGCGTAATGTGATATTCCGCCTCGTTCCAGTCGCAGCAAAGCATGTAAAGGTCCGCGAGGGCGGTATGCGCATAAACGGTTTCCTTTTCTTTCCGGTGAAAAAAAAGAAACCGCTTGACTTCCGTAATCGCTTCCTCATAACAGCCGGCGCGGTGAAAGCGACGGGCCAGTACGAGGGCTTTATCATCGGGATACTCGTTCGGATCGGGAAATGAAATTTCAGAAGCCAATGCACGGAGGACCGCCGAGGTAAAAAATAAAATGATCAAAAGCTTTATTTTACCTGCAAAGGTTTCAGAAGAAATTCTCAACGATACCGTCCACCTTTCTCAGGATATCGTCTTCCCGTTCGCGGGTGTATGCGATTGCCGCGTTCACGGAACCATATATATTCCCCAAATAAAATATCCCGCCGATCGATGCGTAGATCCAGGCCTTTACAGAAGAAACGCCTTCCTCATAAAAGCCGTATGCCGCCATTCCGCCGAAAATACCGATGGTTAGCAGTGAAAACAAGCCGTCACCGGGTTTGCCGGCATACATCTTGCCGAGGCCGGGAACAAGGGCCGATAGAACTCCGGCACAGAACGGATTTTTACCACGGATAACCATGGCACTTTCCGACAATTCGAGAAGGCCGGTAATATCCGGCGAACCGGTATTGTCGACCTCATGTAACAATCGGTATGCGGCATGCCAATCCCTGAGATACAGATAGTCTATTCCGGCCAGGATATGAAAACGCCGGCAATCGAAGGAAGAGTCCGGCGTCTCGGCCGCGATAAACTCGAGTGATTCGGCGTACGCCGAGCGTCTGTAATGGATGAGTGCCGTCTCATACCTGCTTTCGCAGATAAAGGCGCTTTCCGGATAAAGCGTGATGAGGTCGCCGAATGTCGTGATCGCCTTATCGTACTCGCCGGATCGTGAATAGCACAAACCGATTCTGAAAAGCGTCCCGTCGTCCGGTGTTTTGTCGAGCATGAAAAAATATCTGAGGTACTCGCCGGCTGAGCGTTTGTAGTCGCCGGTGGCATACAGCCAGTCCGCGAAAGCTTTTACCGATTCCGGACGATAATAGTCGGGTTCATCCGTGAAGACGGGAAATGTGTGGAGTGATATCAGAAGAAGGATCATCGGTGCGATTTTCAACGGGGGTTCCTTTCAACGGGATCGAGAAATTTGCCCGACCGTATGTCGCGGGGATAGTATTCCATGTCGAGGTTGTTGCAGCGAAGAAGCCTGTCGGCCCCCGCCAGTATGCCGCTGATTATTCCGCGAACGCGAATCGCTTCCATTGTATATTCGGAACATGAAGGAATGAAAAGGCAGGACGGCGGTGATTGACCGGAAAAAAGCAGCTTATAGCAGCCGAATAAGCCATAAGCGACGAGAGTAACATCATTTGTGATAAGCGGCGGGTAGTCTGTTTTCGCTGTTTGTGTTTTCGGGGTAACAACGGGATTATGGTAAAGGATGAACGCAAGATCGTCCAGTTCATCACAATAGAGCGTGCTTAAAGAAATGAGAAGCAGAAATGACAATAACGGTTTTTTCTTCATACTCATGAACATATCATCGTGACGCCGTTCTTAAAGGCCGATTATGCATCGATGCCGAACATTAATACCGCTTTTCATCGTATTATGACCTATTCGCCGATATTATTAAAGTGAAATCGAAAAAAATATGAAAGGGTTTTCTGTTGTAACGAGGGACGAGTGTTATTGATTTTTTTCCCGACATCCCGCATGTTCATTACATGCGTGTTCGATAAAATGATTGATTTTTTCCCTGTACAGGTTGTCCATGAAAAAAAATTCGATTCCGGTTTCAAACTCATTCGGACCGCTGTTTCGGGACCATCGAACTTCACCGATTACTTTGACGAGTTCCTTGTCGGGCAGGGTGAGTGCGAGAAAAAGGACGGTGCCTTTTGCCATCATTCTGGATGTGATAATCTTTAATCCTTTGATGCTGATATTTTTTGCAAGCGCTTTTTCCGCGTATGAGTAATTGACCGCTATTTCGACATCGACTCTCGATGTTTCCCTTCTTTCGACGTGTGTCATTTGACCTCCTCCTCCTGCATAGTATACAAGAGTAATTGCCTACTGTCTATAGGTATTATCGATCTAGTACTTTATATCAGTATTGTCTTCATGCGGCACTAGAGTAATTGACTTATGAGATTTTAAAAAAAACTGATACTTACGGGGAGGCCGCGGTCGTTGGCTAAAAAGCAGTCTGAAAAACGGACGGTTTTTTACCTGATCAGTCAACGAGGAAAGCGATATCTTCCGGGGAAGCGACGACATCCTTTCTGTCCGGCCCGAGTATCCGGCGAATTTCCTTACTGTGCTTTCCGATCAACAATGTCAACTCCTTGCTGCTCAAGCCGGTGACGGCTTTCGCCACATTGTTAAGCATCACGACACTTCCCGCCTTGAATATTCCGGAGACACCGGTAATACCGCTGGGGAGAAGGCTTTTATTGTCGCGGAGGGCCCTGATTGCGCCCTCGTCGATCGTGATGATACCCTGCGGTTCACTGTTGAGAATCCAGCGAAGCCTGCTTTTGAGCCGCTTTTTAGGTAAAAAAAGCGTTCCTATCTCTTCACCGTCCATTATCCGGGTAATGATGTTGTTTTCTCGGCCGCAAGCGAGTACCATACGGCAACCGGAGTAAAATACGATTTTAGCGGCTTCGAGTTTCGTTTTCATACCCCCCGTCGCATGCGTGCTTCCGCTGTCACCCGCATAATTCATGATCGTGTCGTCTATTTTCGTGACCAATGTGACCGGGGTCGCGTCGGGATGGAACCTGGGATCTTTGTCGTAGAATGCATTAATATCGGAGAGCATGATGAGAAGGTCGGCGTCGAGTTTGCTTGCAACGAGCGCGCTCAATCTGTCGTTATCACCGAACGCGGTACCGATTTCGGCCGTGGAGACGCTGTCATTCTCATTGAGGATGGGGATGACGCCGAGGTGAAGGAGGGTTTCGACGGCATTCTTGAGATTGTTGAAACTTTTCCGGTTGTTCAGCAACTCGGAGGTAAGCAGCACCTGCGCGATGGAAATCGAGTAAGCGGCAAAGGCCATGTGGTACTCGTGCATGAGAAGCGGCTGGCCGATAGCGGCACACGCCTGGCGCATGTTGACCTTTTTTACCCTTTTTTTAAGCGAAAGCCGGCCCGCCCCCATGCCGATCGCCCCGGAGGTGACGATAACGATTTGTTTTCCCTCCTTGTACAGGCCCCGTATCTGATGGGCGATGTCCCTTACATAGAGGATATCGATTTTATTATTCTTGCTGAGGGTGTTGGTCCCGATTTTTATCACGATTCGTTTTATATCCTTGAATTGCCTCATTACCGTCTTTCCTTCCCACCGCGCGGGGCGTTTTACCTTGACGAATCAAGATGTATATTGTCGATGTCAAGCCTCTTTTTCAGCGGTATATGGGTGAACCGGCGACCTCCGTCCCCGGCGTAATCGGCAACGATATGACCGCCCCCGACGAGGAGCCACCGGTATATAAGTAATCCTTCGATACCGACGGGTCCCCGTGCATGGATTTTTCCCGTGCTTATACCGACTTCGGCACCGAGTCCGAACCGGTACCCGTCAGAAAAGCGTGTGCTGCAATTGACGAATACACAGGCCGAATCGACACGTTTCAGGAATTCGGACGCGCTTTTTTTGTTTGAGGTCACAATCGTATCGGTATGATGGGATCCATATGTATTGATGTGATCAATCGCCTCATCGATATTCTCCGTGACTTTTATCGAGAGTTCCAGATCGAGATACTCGGTTTTCCAATCGTCTTCCCCGGCAGGAGGGACCGGTATGATGGAGACGGTCTTTTCACAGCCGCGCATGACGACACCGCGTTCCTTGAGGGACCCGTGGATTTTGGGAAGCAAAGTTTCGGCGCAACCGGCATGGACAAGAAGCGTTTCGGCTGCATTACAAACGGCGACGTATTGACATTTGGCATCAACGGTGACGGAGCACGCCATTTCGGGATCGGCATCTTCGTCAACATAAACGTGGCAGATTCCGTCCGCGTGTCCTAAAACCGGAATACTCGTGTGCTCTATGATATAGGTGATGAACTCCCTTGAACCGCGGGGAATGAGAAGATCGATATACTGATGCAGTTTCAGGATTTCATTGACATCCTCCCGTGTTTCGAGGAGGGTCAGCCATGACGCCGGAAAACCGGCCCTGACGGCCGAATCCCTGACAATGTCGGCAAGAATCCGGTTCGTATTGATCGCTTCGCGGCCCCCTTTGAGAATGACGGCATTACCGCTTTTCAGGCAGAGTGTCGATATCTGAACGAGTGCGTCGGGCCGTGATTCAAAAACGATCCCGATCACCCCGATGGGCGAGCTTACTTTATAGAGGTCAAGGCCTTTATCGAGTTCCGTTGCACACAGCGTTCTACCGACGGGATCTTCCATCCCGGAAAGCACATCGATCCCCCTGCACAGCGAGTCGATCGTATTTTCATTACAGACAAGTCGTTTGAGAAGCGGGGCGGAAAGGTGTTCATTTTTCGCGTTTACGATGTCGATATTGTTGGCCTTGACGATTTCGTCTTTTTTTTCCCGGAGTGCTTTTTTGATTTCCGTCAATGCCTTGTTTTTTATATGGCCGTCAATCGAAGCGAGGGTGACGGACTGGTTTTTGATTATTTTCAGTTCTTCATCTCGTTTCACGATTCATCTCCTTTTTATTGCCTTATTGCCACACTATACCTGTTTTTGGAAAAAAATAAAAGAGAGTGTTATTGATTTCTTCTTCAACTATTTGCTTGACTCAAAGAGAAAATCATGAAATAAAATAAATAGCCGGAGTATACTATGCGACCCTTTGAAATATTGTTTTCAATCGCCGTTACGATATCTGTGATCGGTATGTTCTTCCATAAAAGACACCTTCCGATATGGGTCCCGGTATTTATCGTTCTGCTTCCCGTTTTATTTTTTCTGCATCTTTTTATCGAACATTTGCGGTGGCAGATGGCGGGACTTTATCTGCTTTCGGTGTTCGTTATCATAGCAGCATTCATTCAAAAAAATAATAAAAAAAGAAACAACAAGATTTTCTTTTCCCGTAAAAGAAGAGGTTTCGCCGTAGCGGGCAGGGTCGCGATTGTGCTTCTTCTTGGTATTTCCTTCCTGCTTCCGGTACTCGTTCCCGTATTCGAATTTCCTCGACCGGCCGGACCGTACAGAGTCGGAACGTCCGTTTTCCATTATACCGATACCGGCAGGAAAGAGACGCTGACAACGGCGCCCGGGGATTTTCGCAGTATAATGATCAGAATCTGGTATCCATGTGAAAATACGGGAACGTCGCGGCGCGCTTCATATTGGGATGATGCATCGATGATGAGTAAAGAACGGGCGGTATCTTCTGACCTCCCGTTCTTCATTTTCAAGCATTTCAATCTTGTAAAAACATGGAGTCATGCCGATCCGCCTTTGAGCGGTAAAAAAGAAACCTTTCCCGTGGTGTTTTCACTCCATGGCGGCAATTGCGGGGATACCGATATGGACAATGTGCTGGCAAACGAAGAGCTCGCGAGCAGGGGATATATCGTCATCGGGCCGTCTCATCCGTATGCATCGCTTCTGGTCCGTTCGGGGAACAATGAAAAGATACGATGTGACAGAGAAAGAAATGAAAAGCTGCAACAACAATCGAGATTGTCGGAGTCCCTCTGGATGGATTTATATAATAAACAGAACCTGGGAATCGAAGAGAAAAAAGAGATACTGCAGCGGATATTCTCGATTGAATCCCTTCTTCTCGATGATATTACGATACGGAGCATGGACGTCGTGTCGGCGATCGCCTGGCTCGAAAAGATCAATGATGAAGCGGGTTCCGTTTTTTATCACCGGCTCGAAATGGACAATATCGGTGTGTTCGGTTTTTCCCTCGGCGGCACGGTCGCCGCCAATGTAAGTATCAGCAATGACCGGATAAAAGCATGTATCAATATCTGCGGGTCCTATTACGGAGAGATGCTCGAGACGCACCTCGATAAACCGATAATGATCATTCGTCCCGATGATGAGACATACGATATGGATTCCTTTATTATAGATAATCTGAAGGGGCCGTACGCGATACTCACGGTCAACGGTGCGGTACGCGACAGTTTCAATCACCGCTATCTCTACACACCGCTGCGCGCCGTATCCGGATATTCCGGAAAAATCGGCGGCGAACGAATCACGGACATATTGAGGTATTATATATCTTCCTTTTTTGACGCGTATCTTTTGGATAAAAAGGAATATATCCCGGATGATTATCCCGAAGTCTCGATAAGAACGGGACCCTGACGACGAAGAGGGTCATTATAAAAAATGAAGATACATAGGAAAGGAGAGAAGTATTATGGATATAACTGTCGAAAAAATGAATGATGACGAAATGAAAAAAAGAGGAATATCCTCATGGCCGGTCTGGACAAAAGAAGTATCCGAGTTTGACTGGCACTATGACAGCATGGAGGAATGTTATCTCCTTGAAGGCAACGTCAGTGTCGTGACGGATGACGGAAAAGAAGTCGAATTCGGCAAAGGGGATTTTGTCACCTTTCCGAAAGGGCTTTCATGCAGGTGGCGGATAACAAAACCGGTGCGAAAGCATTATAACTTTAAATGATGCGGTTAAGGAGATACCGTGTTTCGCCCTCTTTTGTGAGTGGAATGATGTAGTGCCGGTAATATTCCCGGATCACTTTGGGATCGATGACATGACGGATCTCCCTGTTTACCTTTGCCTGAATATAGAAAACCTTGTCAACGATTCGGTCCATTATCTTATCCTCCACTTCCTTTCTGGTAAGGGCATCCGTAATCGCCTTTGTGTCACCCGAGGAAATAAGCTTCTTGTAGCGTTCGGGATTTTTCTGAAATTTGCATTCGGCGACATAGAGGGAACCATAATGGACGCGTTCGGCTATCGCCTGAAGGGCGTACACATCTGCGACGACACTCGAGCCGTATTGTTTGTCGTCACCCGGTCTGCAGATTTTGGTGACAAGCGCGATATAGCTTTCCATTATTTCCTTTGTAAGATTCACTTTATCATAATCCTCAATCCTCAATTCCGAATCCGGGATTGAAACAAGCCGTCTGGGATCGCCGGGGTTTCCGCAGAAAGGGCGTTCTTCCGGTTGGCGATACCGGCCGAAAAGAGCATCCATTTCTTCCTGGTATCGCAGCCGGATGTGAAGAAGACTCATGCCCTGAGAACCTTCAAAACCGCTCATCCCTTCCTGATATATTATTTCATTGAAGCGGAATTGTGCCCTGTCGATAAGACGGTGTATGATCGTCTCTTCGAGGCCTTCGAGTTTAGCGGCAATAATATCGAGTTCCATCTTTTCTACTCCTCAATACGAACGCATTTCGGATATAATCTAACAAGGTTTCTCGATTTTTTCCAGTCGAAAAACACAAATACCTGTTGAATAAACGGCGGAACAGGTATCATACTATTACCTGTATGCAGGTGAAGTAAAAGAGTCGCTTGCCGGCATATATGGATTTTCGGATATATCTATGGACAAACGAGGGAGGGTAGCATAATGAAAAACAAACCGATACTCCTGCGTGTTCTCGAGTTGGAGTCGGAAGAACTCACCGTCCTTTTTAAAATGGCGGTCAGGTTGCTTTATTCGGACGGTATCGCGGGCATCGAGGAGTGGAATCTTCTCACCCTTATTCCGGCCCTTCTGGATGTCGTCAAAGAAGATACGCCCGATGGAATAAAAGAAATATGGATGAAAAAAATAGAACTGGTACAGGCGGCGATTGAAGAACAGAGTGATATGACACAGGATGAAAAAGATGTGCTGCTTTCGATCGAGAATCCCGCGAAACGCGACATTTGCCTCCTTATGCTGTTTATGATCGCGAGCTGCGACAGATCCGTTGATAAAGCGGAACTCGATATCATTGTCAAAGACGTTGCGCGGCCATGGAAGTACTCGGTTGATTCACTCGTTTCACTTGTCAATGGTGCAGCGGATGAGATCAAACGGCCGTCTGAAATCGTGACACTGCTCGATTCATATAAATAACGGGCGTTTATCGATCTCTGTAGCCGGCCTTCCGCCCCTGTTAAAACCGACTAGTCTCGCTGCGTGTCCTGTTTTTGGGGGGTATGCACCATGTATAAAAATATCAGTTTTTTTCAGAAAATAGTACTATATTTTTTTACCTATTTGAATATAATTACATTGATTCTTCCGCGATCTATTTTCGATGAGGAATCACGAAAACTGCGGATTGTCATCCGTTATTGACTTTTATAGCGAAAAATGATTCAACATAAACGGCACAATGTATGTTGATGCTTCGGCAGAATGAAGTGGAAGGTTTGAGGTAATATTGACAGGGGGAGTCAGACGTGAATTTCGGTGATCTGGATCATTTTTATACTGGTGTTGCTGTTTCCGTATCCGCTTTGCGGAGTGAATCGAGTTGCGGAATCGGTGAATTCACCGATATTGAACTTCTGGGGAAATGGTGTTCCGTTTGCGGATTCGAGATTATTCAGATACTGCCGGTCAACGATACGGGCCGCGAACGGTCTCCCTATAGTGCGTTGAGTGCGCTTGCACTTCACCCCATTTACATCCGGCTGGATATGGTGCCGGGTGCGGATCGATACGGGAAAGAAATAAAGGATTTCAGGGTGGCATGTGAAAATAAACCGCATGTCGATTATGAGGGGGTTTTGGCATTCAAACTCGAACTACTATGGAAAATATTCTATGATAATAAAGAACAGATAATGAAAGATGAAAAGGTGACGGAATGGATCGCAAAGAATCAATGGGTAAAACCGTATGCAGTCTATTATCATTTTAAAAAAAAATATAACTTCAATCACTGGAAATCATGGCCGGTTATGCAGAGTCCGACCAAAGAGGATATTGAGACATGCTGGGAAGAAAATCCGGATGGCTCATATTTTCATTCCTGGGTACAGTATCATTGTGAGAACCAGCTAAAGCGGGCAACGCTCTATTGCGAACGGGCAGGGATATATCTCAAAGGCGATATTCCCATTATGATGAATGAAGACAGCGCCGACATCTGGATGTACAGAAAATATTTTAATCTTGATTTTTCCGCGGGCGCACCGCCGGATATGTTTTCACATCTGGGACAAAACTGGGATTTTCCGGTATTTGACTGGGCAGCGATGGAAAAAGATAATTATTTCTGGTGGAGAATGCGATTACGGCAGGCGGCGAAATTCTATCACTGTTACAGAATTGATCATGTCCTTGGATTTTTCAGAATATTTCGTATACCGGTCAAAGAAACGACCGGTATACTTGGTTATTTCCATCCGACGCAATATATCACTTCCGATCAACTGAAAAAGGCCGGATTTGCACCGGAGAGAATAAAGTGGATGAGTGTCCCCCATATTATAAAGGACGATATTGTGCAGAAGACGGGAGAAATGGCGGAGTATGTGATCGATCAATATATGGATCAGATAAATAATGAGCCGCTCTATCATTTAAAACCGGAATATTGCGGGGAAGGAATAATTGAGGACCTCGACGAAGAAAATTTCATAAAAAGAAATCTTCTGCAATGGTACAGGGACAGAACGCTTATACGTGTTTCGGATAATACGTTTCACCATCTCTGGAATTTTAACGAGACAACGGCCTATAAATCCCTCAGTCCCGATGAAAAAAAAAGTATCGATGAAATGATAAAAGGAAATGAAAAAAAAGCCGAAAAGATATGGGCAAAAGAAGGTACCAGACTCCTGGGAATGTTGAAAGAAAGTACGGGTATGTTTATGTGCGCCGAAGATCTGGGGGCTGTTCCCCGTTGTGTTCCCGAAGTACTCCTGAGTCTTTCGATACTGAGTCTCAAAATAGAACGGTGGACGCGTGAATGGGACAAACAGGGCCAGCCGTATATACCGGTTGAGAAGTATCCCCGATTATCCGTCTGCACACCGTCCGTCCACGATACAAGTACGATACGCGGCTTTTGGGAACTGGAGATGTCCGATGAAGAAAAAAAGAAATATTGCGAACATATCAAGCTGAAAACCGCTGAAACGGATGAATACACACCGGCGATTGCCGAAGCGATCATTAAAAATAATCTTCGTGCGAACTCTATATTTTGTATTTTTCAGATACAGGATATTCTTTCCCTTTTCAATGAATTGCGTGTTATAAGTCCCGAAGATGAGCGGGTAAATGTTCCGGGAACGGTGACGGAACGAAACTGGTCATACAGAATATATTCGACGCTTGAGTTTCTCATCAATTATGATAAACTCAATGACTATCTCCGCGGGCTTCTTATGGAAAGGAAACGGCGAAGTCTCAAAAAAAGTCCAAATGAAAAATGAAAGGCAGGCTACCATTGAATTGTCCTTTGTCCCTGAAGATTGAATTGTTTTTTACGAAACTGGAATCGGAACAAACAAACAAAACGGCTATTCCTCATCTTACAATGGAGTTTCATGTTTCAAGGACGGCAAGAGATCGATATGAGTTTGATGAAAGCGTTTTCGAATTGTCGGGGAATGTTGTCCTCATACGGTTTAACGAAGTGAGGATATTTGCTCACAAGATGAATGAAAAAAAAGATTTGCTAAACCATCCGGAAGATGCCGTCAGCGCGGGACAGCTTAACGCAATGGGACTCATCGATGAAATTCTCCATTATATCATATATCTCTATCGAAAAGAAAAGAATCCCGAAATTATCGGTAAAGCGATGGATTTCCTGGAAAAAAAGATCGGGAAAAAGAAATTGGAAAAAACGTTACACGGATTTACACAGGAGTTTCCGCCTGTAAAAATATATAAAGGTGAAACGGGTCTGAATGAATATATTATAGGCGAGACGGCCGGGATATCTCACACGCACCAGATTCTCGAAGAGATGATCAATTTATGGGTCGCGAATAACAACCCCGCCTTCATGCCTTATGCTGAACTTTTCGATGATACGAAATTGAGACAGCATACGGCTTATAAAAAAATAATGGAACTGCTTCATGATTTTTTTGACAACGAGGAACCATTCGGTCCGGATAAACAGAATCTTATCGATATGATAAGAAGTCCTGCAATCGCTTCCCCCAATTCGCTCAAGGGTCAAATTATGTACATCATAGATAAATGGGGTATGTTGATTGGAAAGTTCCTTTTCCGTTTGTTGAGCAGTCTTGATTTCATTCGTGAAGAAGAAAAAATGCGCGGATTCGGGAAACCGGATTTTCTGCCGTATGATTACTCGCTTGAAAGCGAGTATGAACGATTCAGCGCCGACAAAGACTGGATGCCGAATCTTGTCCTGATTGCAAAACATACGTTTGTCTGGCTTGATCAGCTTTCCAGGAAATACGGCAGGAGCATTTCACGCCTCGATCAGATTCCCGACGAGGAACTCGATACGCTCGCCCGCTGGGGATTCACCGGTCTCTGGCTGATCGGCCTTTGGGAACGGAGTCAGGCGTCAAAACTGATAAAAAACCATTGCGGCAACCCGGACGCCGCCGCTTCCGCTTATTCGGTGTATGATTACAATATCGCGGAAGAACTCGGGGGATATGATTCGCTTCTGAACCTGAGAGATCGGTGCTGGAAGCGGGGAATACGGCTTGCGAGCGATATGGTACCGAATCACACCGGGATTTATTCGAAATGGATAAGGGAGCACCCGGACTGGTTCATACAATTGCCGTATCCGCCATTCCCGTCGTATTCCTTTTCGGGACATAATTATTCTGAAGACCCGCGGGTCGGCGTGTACATAGAAGATCATTATTACAATCGGAGCGATGCCGCCGTCGTCTTTAAACGCGTCGATTTTCATACGGGCGAAACCCGCTACATTTACCATGGAAATGACGGGACGCACATGCCGTGGAATGATACGGCCCAGCTCGATTTTCTGAATCCGGAAGTGAGAAAGGCGGTTATCAATACGATTATACATGTTGCAAAGCTGTTTCCAATAATACGGTTTGATGCCGCCATGACACTCGCGAAAAAACATTACCAGCGGCTGTGGTTTCCAGTACCGGGTTCGGGCGGTGATATTCCTTCCCGTGCCGAGCACGGGATGGGCAGTGAAGATTTTAACAGGGCGATACCCATCGAGTTCTGGCGTGAGGTGGTGGACACCGTCGCGCGTGAAGCGCCCGATACCCTGCTTCTGGCGGAAGCGTTCTGGTTGATGGAAGGTTATTTTGTCAGAACACTCGGTATGCACCGTGTGTACAACAGTGCTTTCATGAACATGCTAAAAATGGAAGACAACCAGAAGTACAGGCTCACGATCAAGAACACAATGGAATTCGATCCGGAAATATTAAAACGGTTTGTCAATTTCATGAATAATCCGGATGAAGATACCGCCGTGGCGCAATTCGGCAAGGATGATAAATACTTTGGTGTCTGTATCATGATGGTGACGATGCCGGGACTTCCGATGTTCGGACACGGGCAGATTGAAGGATACACGGAAAAATACGGTATGGAATACAGACGCGCCTACTGGGAAGAACAACCGGACTGGCAGCTTGTCGGCAGGCATGAACGGGAAATTTTCCCGTTACTGAAAAAAAGATACGTTTTCACGCATGTCCGGAATTTTCTCCTCTATGATTTTTATACTCCGGAAGGCTGGGTCAATGAGAATGTATTTGCGTATTCAAACAGAAACGGTATGGAGCGGGGTTTGGTCATTTATAACAACAAATACGAGTACGCGCGGGGCTGGATACGCGCATCGGCGTCATTTGCCGTCAAATCCGTCTCCGGCGACCGGCATCTGGTACAAAAATCTATCGGTGAAGGACTTGCCCTGCGTAATGAGGGAAATTATTTTACGATTTTCAAGGATTATATCACCGGATTGCAATATATACGCAATTCAAAGGAACTCTGGGATTGCGGATTATATGTTGAATTGAGTGCATTCAAGTACCATGTTTTTCTGGACTTCAGGGAGGTTTGTGATAACGAATATCGTCACTATGCCCAGCTTAACGCAAATCTTTCGGGGACAGGGGTATACAGCATCGATGAAGAACTCAAGGAGATAGTTTTAAAATCGATATTCGAGGCCCTTCGTTCCATTTTAAATAAAGAGGTACTGTGCGGTCTCAGAGAAGGGAAAATCACCTCTCCCGATTTACCGCCGGATCACACATTGCCCGAACGTGTAAAAGAAGCGTCTTTAAATTTTTATAACGCTATAAAAGATTTTTGCAAAAGCTTAAGAAACGTCAATGACATCACGGAAATCATGAACATGAAACTCGAACAGGTTCAAATGATCGAGGTGTTTTTTGAAATGAATGGTTTTCCCGAAAAAGGAAAAGCGAAGAAAATGAGGGAATATTTTGCAGCTATAGTGACGGAAAAGCCCGATGTCTATCTCACATTGTATTGCTGGGTGTTTTTTCACCTTATCGGATATATTATCGATGATGAAAAAGCGACATTTCAGGCAAGAAGCTGGATGGATGAGTGGCTTTTCGGGAAAAAAATATATCTTGCACTCGTGGATTCCGGGATGGAACCGGCAGATGCATGGCATGGCGTTGAGATTATCAAAATACTCATTTCACATCAGGCGTGGAATGATATCAAGGGCCCGCGTAAAAATCATCCCTATTTATTTCTCTACAAACTCTTTCAGGATGAGGATGTCAGAAATTATCTTCAGGTAAACAGATTCGAGGGGATTCTCTGGTTCAGCAAAGAAAGATTCGATTCACTGCTGAGATGGCTGTTCGCCGTTTCCTGTGTCCAGAGTACCCTTTTCGATAAATCCGAAAGAGTGAAAATTGTGACGGATAACTATCGTATTATCGAAAAATGTCTCGAGGCGGAAAATGAGTCATCCTTCCGGGTTGAAAAGCTTCTCGATGTGCTCGACGAACAGGGAAAGAAAAAAGGGCGAATCACAAAGCATGAGAAATAGTATTATTCCGGTCCATGTGTGGGCGGCATTATTTTCCTCTCATATATCTTCCATGAGTTCGGCAATCAGAACCGTAATGTCATCGGGGAAAAAATTTTCTTTCATGTACATCATGACATGGGTAATAATCTTGTTGGAAAGGTTTACGATATCTTCCTCCTTTCCTTCCCTGATTAGTCTTATCAGATTTTTTTTGCCGAACTGTAAATTGTCCGCGTCGATAACTTCGATAATGCCGTCGGTGAAGAAGAATAATCTGTCACCCGGATAGACGTCGATTATTCTGTCTTCAAACTCGGTCGTCTCGAACATGCCGATAAAAAAGCCGGGGGAGCCCAATTCTCTGATATCGCCGTTGCGATGAAAGATCAGTTGACGGGGATGTCCGGCATTGCAATAGGTACACTTCATGCGGCCGGTGTCGATTATTGCGTAAAATCCCGTTATATAATGGCCTTTGATATTGTTGACGAACTCCTGATTCATTTTGTTCAAGAGGGAAGACGGTGAATACTCGCTGAAGGCGTAATGATTGAAGACACTCTTAAACATGGCTGTGATAAAGGCGGCGGAAACGCCATGCCCCGATACATCGGCGATAATAATGCCGACATGCTCCTGATCGATACGGATGATGTCGAAAAAATCACCGCCGATGTATGTATGGGGGAGATAGCGGTGAACAAAATTGATCGGGAGATCTTTTGGCAGTTCCTTTGGAAGCAGACTCTTCTGAAGTTCGCTCGCAAGCGTGAGTTCGGTCACTATCTCCTGTTTTCTCAAATTAAGCTGTTCGTTCGCGCTTTTCAGGCGGGAAGTGTGGATTTTTTGAGATAGTGACCATTTGACAATGGCTTTCAGGATATATGCATTCGTATCTCTGGGAAGGTTGAGATAATGATTATTTTCCGGTATTCCCTTTCTGTGGTTATTGAACAGGGTAATAATGATGTTTTCTCTCTTGAGGAGTCTGTTGAAAAGGGAAAATGCCTTGTTGTTTTGGGGAGGAGAGATAAAGAGATACAGTCCGTCCTCTTCGATATTTATTTCATTCCACGGGATTTCCTTGCAGCGTATGTTCGATTTCTCAAGGACGTGCCTTATCTTCTTTTGTTTCTTCTTGTTATCACCAACAAGAAAAACCAAGGGTGCCTCCTTTTTCTTCCGGTAACCGGATAAATCCCCGCTTTATGCGGCTGCCTCACGTCTTGCCTTTGGGCTATTGTATCAGAACCGCTGCTTTTTCTACAATAATATACGCAAACGCTCTCATTAATATTTTATTATCTTTTAAAAGGGATTCAAGCAAAAAGTTCCTTGATACAGATATATCAATGTAATAAAAAAGATTGGAATTCTTATAATGATGTATTATAGTTCATAGAGTGGAGGAGAGAAATGGATATTAGGATCAAAAAAGAAGATACGATTGTAACGGTCTATATCGACGGAAATATCGATATCAATGGCGGAGATATGCTTTCCGAAAAACTCAATGAAATCATGTTCATTAAAAATGTCACGCACGTGATTTTCACCATGGAAAATGTCAATTCCATTACTTCCGCGGGGATAGGAAAATTACTTAATTTTTACAAATATTTAAACGGCAGAAATGCATCAATGGAAATAAAAGGGGTTTCAGATGTTCTTTATGAACAGTTTATCGAAATACACCTTGATCGCATATTTCCCATAAGCAAATCCTGAAATACTATACCTCATAAGGGGCTATTCAGCGGCATATGAAGGCGATGCGCCACATCTTTTTTACTGATTGCCCGTCAATAACATTTGCATCTCGTACTCCTCTTGATTATTATTAATATGAATGGCCGTGAAGGATAAAGCCGCTATCGTTTTTTATTATAACAAGCCGAATCGAAACAGTATCAACGCCCTTGTCGGCGCCATAGAAAATGAAGAAGGCATCGATACCATACCCCTTTATTTGCTTTATACAAAAGAAGAACTGTGCGGGCAGTTTGGGTCGATAGCCGGCCGTGCAAAGAACGTGATTGTCTGTTTCTCTTTTTTAACCACCCAGGTTTTTGAGATGAAAGGAATTCTCGATCATGTAAGAAGCGTATCAGCCGGCAATATCATAACAATCGCCGGTGGAGCTCATCCGACGGCCTTGCCGGTGGATGTATTGCGCATGGGTTTCGATTTTGTCGTCAGGGGGGAAGGGGAGGGAGCCCTCATCTCTATACTAAAACGGATAGTGGATGAACGGCCGGTGAAAAACATTCCGGGGATCTTTTATCTCGACGGTCAGGGAGAGATCGCCTCGTCGCCGGCACAACATTACCTTGACCTTGACCGGTATCCTTCGATAGCGGTAAAACACCGTTTATACGGACCGATCGAGTTGACCCGAGGCTGTCCTCATGCCTGTACGTTCTGTCAATTACCGTATATGGAAGACAGTACGGTGGTAAGGCACAGGAGTGTGGAGAATGTATGCGCGCACATTGAACAGATGCGTCGTGCCGGTATCGGGGATTTCTCTTTTATCTCCACCAATACACTCTCATATGGTTCGGAAGACGGGAGGTCCTCATCCCGCCGGTCACTCGAACAACTCCTCGAGGGAATGAGAAACGCGGCGGGAAAAGATGGTAATATATTTCTTGGTTCGTTTCCTTCTGAAGTTCGTCCGGAGCTTGTTACCCCCGAAGTTTGTGAGCTTCTATCGCGGTATGTCGATAACAAAAAGCTTGTAATCGGCGCGCAATCGGGAAGCGACCGGCTGCTCGAGCAGTGCCGCAGAAACCATACTGTCACGGATGTTTATAATGCGACGGAAAACGCGCTAACGGCCGGATTCGAACCCCACCTCGATTTTCTTTTCGGTATTCCCGGCGAAACGGAAGAGGATGATGACCGATCGATGAAGGCTATTGAAAAACTGGTGCACATGGGGGCAGCCATTCATGTCAATACCTATATTCCGCTTCCTTCCCGGCCGCAAGAGGCAAGTCCGTCATCGTACAGGAACTCCAGGCTCAGACAATTCTTGAGAACATATACGGGAAAGGGAATCCTGTACGGCCAGTGGGAAAAACAGGAAGCGACGGCACACCGGATCGAACGTTACTTGAAAAAACCGGGATGTCCCCTGTAAACAATATCATCAGCTTTTATCTGCACAACGGATTGCGTAAAGCCGGCGGGATACGGTGTCGACGAATATCCATATGGAATGCGGCAGATGGGTGAAATGAATTTGAGACGGAGAGAGGAATATTGACAATGAAGGTCTGAGTGTTTATCATGTGTGTGGATGATCTGAAAAAGGGGATATGATCGTGATGTTGAAACCTGCCGCTTTCATGGTGATGGCCTGCTATATCGCTTGCCATATTACCTGCTTTATCGCTTGTTCGACTGTTCCGGAAGATTCTTTGTTTGTCGTTAAGCAACTCGATGATTCGGAGGAATCAAAAGCATTGACCGAAAAGGGTGTTCGACGCTATATATCGGAGCTTGAAGAAGAAGAAGCGTATGAAAAGATAACGGAAATAAAGGAGTATTTTATCGTGGCTTTGAGATTGGATCCGGAGAATCAGCGTGCCGGGGACTATCTTAAAAAAACCGAATCCTTTGTTTCGAGAAAAGTCGATGAAAAAGTCGCAAAAGCAAGGGCATTTCTCGCAAAGAAAAAACGGACGGAAAAGGAAGATTTTCAGCTCGCGGTTTTGGTACAACAGGCGTATGAACTGGAACCCCGGAACGGGGATGTTATTGATCTTCGAAACGGGATTCGGGAACTCCGCGAAAGACTTGTCGCACAATATCTGGAAATCGCGCGTCTGTGCGGGAAATCGATTGGAAATAACGATGATGAGGAAAAAAAGACAAAGCAATATACCGAATGCATGGAGAATATAACCATGGCATTGCTCATCGATCCGGGACACAGGGAAGCAAAAAAAGAAAAAAAAGTCATGCAGGACGATATCGCAGGACTGTTCGATGCGCGAGTGAAAAAAGCCGCGGCATTGTATAAAGCGGGAGAATTTCAAAAAGCGGAAAAGTCGCTCGATACTCTGCGGGAACTCGATGTTCTGCTTGATAAACGGTATGACGGCGTTCTTAAGGATCTTTATTATAACATCAATTACCGATGGGCTCGAATGTTGTTCGGTGAACGGGAGTATGCGGCCGCCGAGGCTAAAATCAAGAAAGCGGCGGGGATAAAGAAAACACGTGAAGCGGCGGTCCTGATGAACGACATCGAGAAACAAAAGGAAAAAAACGATTTTACCGAAGGTTTCGATGACTTCATCGCCGAATTGGACGGTTATATCAAAAGAAGGGATTTTCTCCGTGCATACGATAAACTTGCCTACGGACTTGAAAAAGCGGTCGAACCTTCGCAAAGAAACATTATCAAAAAAAGGAAACAGACGTTTGACGAAGAACTGGGAAAGGTTTATGAGGAGGCGGTTGAGTTTTATGTCGAAGAGAATTTCAGGGAAGCGATACGGTTGTTCGGAATAATTATCGATGTCAAAGAGAATTATAAGCAAGCAAAAAGCTATTATCACAAAGCGCTATCAAAACAACGGTTACTCGATTCCTATGAGGAGAGATAGGTGAACAATGTCCGCCAAAGGAAGTTACCGTTCGTCCTTCACGGTCTTGAGGTGTTTTACGCATCCGTCGTTATAGCGTGGTATACGATTCCATTCGTTTTCCCGGACGTAT
>JAFGHO010000025.1 GCA_016930085.1 Spirochaetales bacterium | reverse complement strand
TCTTATTTATCAATAAATAATCTTATTTATCACTGACTGAGATTTCAGATTTTTTTCTTTCAAATTACTTGAAATGAAACTTTACAATAAGCTATCATTAAAGAACAAGGTAACATGGTACTTCGCGCCGTTTTTGAGTCGGAAGGAAGGAAGCGATGACGGAATACAGGACAGAGGAAAACCTTTCCATTATTACGGTAAATATCGTCAATATTATCATCGTATCCCTGCTTCTTGCATTTTTATTCACCAACATCTACTTTCTTGTTTTCATCTTTTTACAGATAAAAATAGATATAACGATAAGCCTTGTGGGGGCGGGAATATTCTGCGGCCTTTTTTTGGGAAATCTTCTCATTCAGACGGAATTTTTTTTCGCGATAAAAAACGAATACAAGTCACGGCCGCCGCTTCAGATGCTCGTCATCATCGTTACCGCCTACCTCATTCTCTTTTTTATTACCCCGGACAGATTCATGAACGACAACAAGCTTTCGCTTCCCGTTCTTACCCTTCTTATTATCCCGAGCATTATTTCGGGACTCATCATGCAGCAAATTTCATTTACATTATTTGCGCTTCTCATCAAATTCATTTCCAGAGTCACCACAAAGGACATATTGGGCAAAGGCGAGTTCGAGGAAAAACTTTCCTTTAAAATAGAGGAAATTTCACGGCATGAGGGTATATTTTCAATCGTCCTCTTTACCATTACCATTCCCCCGTTCTCTGAAAGCAGAATAAAGCGAAGCCTGACCTTTACCCTCTTCTTTGAAATATTGAGAAAAAATATCCGTAAAACGGATATACTGGGAATTTTCGACAACGGCAAAACAGCGATCCTCCTTTCAAACGGCAACAATCTCGAGAAAACCAGAACACAGGCGAACAGACTCATCGGTCTTCTCGAAAACAACCAGTTGTTCATGAAAAAACTACGAGTGTTTAATTCGAAAATAAAAGCGAGCATTACGGAAGCGAAAAAGGACGGGACCGGGCACGAGCTGCTCGAGAAAGCATTCGCCGCATTGAAAATCGCGTGTGAAAGCGATAAAGAACAGGTATGCGTCGCGGAGTCGTGACCGATTACCATTGTGAAACATATTATATACCGATACAACTTTTATTGACGCCCCACAACCCCGGTTGTTATTTTTACGGTATGCCGGTAATACCCCTTTCCGAAAACACCGGAGATCCTGAAAAATGAATCAGCGTTCGCTTTAGCCTTTTTCCAATCATATAATAATGTCTTTCAATAAAACAAGGGCACCACTAGACTATCTTTTTCTAATGTATATATGTCATGTTACCATATAGAAAATAGATTAAAATAAAGAGATTATTATAATTCTTTATAAAATAAAAAGATAGTTTTACATTTGGCGTCCTTGCGGGCTTAGGGAAATATTTCGTGGTTCCAAAAGCCCGTTTTACGGATTTTTATAAGTTCCCGTATATTATCTTGCTCAAAAGCAACCGGCGGTCCATGGCCTGCCTCATGCAGTCAAGCCGTGATGCATCAATCGAATATTGCCGCCGTTCATTGCATGGCACACAATTTGCATAAATTTATTCGAGTATAAATAAAAAACAGGGGAGTTTACCGTATGCCGCATCGGCAGGAATTTGTATGTGCCGTAGAAAAAGAGTATGCGAGGGAGCGTTAGAAATGAAGACGATCATGATTGTGGACGATACTAAAACCGCCAGGTTATGCCTCAAGTTTTCATTGAAACTAAAAGGGTTTCATATCATCGATTCGTCGAACGGGAAAGACGCCCTTGAAAAACTCGACGCCATCTTTCCTCCTTCACTGATTATCACCGATATCCATATGCCGGAAATGAACGGGATCGAGTTCATCATGTGTCTGCGCAGAAACGACGCATACCGGTTCACCCCGATCATCGTCCTTTCGTCGGACGAATTAAAGGGAAAGGAAGCCCTTGTCAAAGGGGCCAACGCGTATGTACTCAAATCGACCAATACATTCGATGAAATAATGGACTGTATCCAGAAACTCGTGGGCGGTAACGGAACAGCCTGAACACGCTTTCTCGAAACGGTCGAGACGTTTCTTTTTTACATACAAAATATCCACAGCAACATCAAATCTTCTCAAAAAATACCTGTTGAAAAAAAATCAATTCTATGGTATCCTCAGGGTGAGGATATTCCGTAGCCCCGCTCTACCGGTATATAGTGTTTCATATTGAAAGGTACTGAATATAGCGCCGGTTTTAGTCGCCCCATGAAACATCAAGGGTTAAAAACCGCCTCAATCACATGACAAAGGATATGATTATGAGGTCAATACACCATTCAGAAAGAAAATACCGTACGTTCCGGTTTTCATTGATCATACTCCTTCTCGCGCTGCTTCCTTATAGTGTCGTCTGCGAAGAAAAAACAATTATCGATTATAATTCCTATTACCGGTTTCCGTTTTCATTCGGGATCGAATACACGGGCATGTTTCCTTTGCAGGAATACATCGACGATTACGATTTCACCATTATGGACATATCGGCGAACCTCTCCATTCCCATATCGTTTTATCCCAGGCTTAAACTCCTCTTCCGGACGGGAACAACCCTCACTTTCGGAAGGACGAGTCTTTTTGAAGGCCGGGACAATAAATACGATCATACCGATTATTACGCGGGTGCCGGACTCGCATACACGCATATGTTCTCGAAAACCCTGGAAGCCGGTGCAAACTTCCTGTGCGGCCTCTCTTCCTCCGTTTTTCCGCAACTGGATCTCCATGAAGGGACATCGGGGACATACAATTATTTTATTGAAGCGGGGGCGACGGCCTCGATCAACCCCATCTTCAATTTCAGTATAGAGATCCGCCCATCACTTCGTTACACGCACTCATTGCTGGATATGGATTTTTTCGACGGCCTTGTCTTTTCCATCGGGGGATCTTTGAATTTCCGGCTTGGCGAAGACCCGGATATATCGCCGCTGTTACGCAGCATACGGTTCAGCAATATCCGGGTCGACACGCTTTTCGCGGCAATGCGGCATTATTACAGAGATCATCCAGTCGGCGAAGTCACCATCACCAATACTTCCGACGATTCAATCACCGACATTCAGGTCTCTTTTTATCAGGCGGGATATATGGATACCCCGACGCCGGCCGGTTCGATACGGGAAATAGATGCGGGAGAAAGCGTCAGCGTTCCATTCTATGGCGCTTTTAACGAAGAAATTTTTAAAACCGAAGGGATTACCCCGCTGACCGGTGAAATCGTCGTCTCCTACAACTCGAAAGGAAAATCATCGGAGCAGCGCGAGGCGGTCATGTACGATCTTCACGACAAGACGGCGCTGATATGGGACGACAACAGAAAGGTCGCTGCCTTTATCACCCCTTCGGACGGGATTATAAAAACCTATGCCGCCTACCTCAGACAAGCCGCAAAAGACCTCACGCTTCCCGCCTTCAACGTTGCCATTCAAACGGCGATCCAGGCGTATGCCGGTCTCGGGGAAACAGGGTGCCTTTACCAGACAGACCCTCTCCTGCCATTCGAAGCCGCGCAGGGAAACACGCTGGTCGTGGATTCCGTCAATCTTCCGCGCCAGACACTGAAATCAATCGCGGGAGATTGTGACGACCTCACCGTTCTCTATCTCAGTCTGCTTGAAACGCAGGGTGTGGAAACCGGGTTTATTACCGTCCCGGGACATATTCTTCCCGTTATCAACACGGCGATACCGGCACGGCATTACAGAAAAGTACATCCCGACAGATCCCGCTCGATTATCGTGGAAGGGGAAGTCTGGATTCCCGTTGAAGTCACCATGGTCGGCAAAGGCTCGTTTCTCGATGCCTGGTTTGCCGGTATAAAACGGTGGCAGACATGGGAGCACGCGCCTGAAAAAAGAAACCTCTACAGAACACGGGATGCACAACGTATCTTCCGCCCCGTAAGCCTGAAAGAGGAAACCCCCGATTTTTCGTTCGGAAACGCGGCGGCATTAGCCGAAAATGTCAAAACAAACCTCATGGAATTGACAGCCCTGATAAAGACCGAGTTCGCGCGCGCGGCGCGGCAAAGCGGCAATAAGGCGGATTACAACAAACTAGGTATCGTGTACGCGGAAATGAACCAGTTCGGGGAAGCGGAAAAGGCCTTTGCCGAGGCGCTCAGGATCGAACCGTCGTATTCACTCGCGAAAATCAACATGGGCAATCTCCGCTATCAACAGGGAATGTATGATAACGCCCTTTCCATCTACCTCGATGCCCTGGAGGGGATGAACAGACAAACCTACGGGGCCTCGCGAATGTACACAAAGCTCCTCCTTAAAATATCGGTTGTTTACTATCGGCTTCAGGAATTCAAGCGGGCGGAGGAATTCTTTGCCGAGGCCTGCGAGAACGATCCGGAGGAAGTGGAGCAATACTCGTATATCGTCTCTGAAAATTCCTCCGAAAACAGGGGCTCGGACGAGGATCTTTTTGCGATCGCGGTCAATTATCTCGAAGACGAATAACCCCTGATCTCTCTCAAGGAGTAAGCTTGTCCGCATTAAACCCGGCGGCATAGTACCGTTTGTCAACGATCCGGAACATATCTGGTGTCGATGCCGTACCACAGCATCACGATTACCTGGATAAAATAGGAACTCGTATCGATATACCGTTCCCACGACCCGGCCGTCTTCTCATAATCGTTCTCGTTTCTCCAGTCGACTATCCCGTTTCCCACGCCCGCTTCATTCCGCCCGTCTGAGCCAAACCATAAATTGGAATACTTTTTATCGTAACCGAACCGGAACCGACGCGCGGCCCTTTCGGTATAGCGCGGCCCGCCGGTCGCATTGCCGTGCTTCCACTCGACTTTCGCAAGCTGAAACCCGGGCCCCGGATACAGCCTTTCGTTTTCTTCATTCGCGGCAAAATAATGTTTCCAGTGCGTTCCCCAATATCGCCAGTCGAGGGGATCGCCGGTCCGGCATGTCATGGAAAAATCCGCGCCGCGGCCCGGATCGGTCCACCAGTCGCTGATTTCTCCGGCAAACCGGTCCGAAGGGTCGAGGATATCGGCTTCAAAGGGGACGAAGCATAGTTGATCGATACAATTGTCGTAGTCCGGCAGCCCGGTTTCGGCCCGCCGTACCTTGTAATATAATGCCCATCGGTCTCTGTCCCTCATCTCACGGATGCCTTCCACGATCCGCGATGCACACTCCCCGTATCGTTCTTCTCCGCGGAGACCGGCCCACCGCGCGGCGCATTGTAAAGCGGCGGCGGCAAAGGAAGCGTTCCCGATCCACATGTCGGGGGCCCTGCTGTTCGATCGAACAAGCCCGTGGACCGGATCGGCCATACGGCAGAGGAAGTCCGCCGCCCGCTGCACTGAGGGCCGGGCCAGATCCAGCCATGCCGCATCACGAACAGATTCACCCAGCCCGGAAAGATATTCATGATACTTCCACATTGCGATGATCATCTGGGCCGTCGGCAGTGTATTCCACTCCGATATACCCTGAAAATCTCCCCATCTCGAATAATATACCTTTGCAGCCCACGCCCCTTCATCGGGATCATCGGGGCGGAAATTCTGCGCGCCGCCTTTCGCGTTCACGCACGACCATTCAGTGAAAAACTTGTGGAGCACCCGATCGAATTCACCGATGTCACGATTCCGTTTCGAAAGCTCGATTACCCCGCGCATAAATCCGATGGCGGCGATCCCGGCTTCACCCGGATGCACATAATCCGGTCCTTTTTCATGAATCCTCACCACATTGAGACATCCGTACGCCTCGCCGCCGGATATGTTTCCTGGATAATTGCGGGCGTACTCCGTCCACGAACAGTTTTTGATATAGGTGCACTCCCTGAAAACGGCATCCTCCACCCACCTCTCATCGATACCGCCACCGCCGGGAACATCGGGACGGGAACCGCACCCGAAGAATACCGCGGCAATCAGGATACCGATAAAAAAGAAAAACGAAAGGCGTATTCCGGTTTCTTTCATCACAGCCGTTACTATACAACATCGGGCCCATATATGTCACGGAAAACCTTAAAAAGGTCCACCGTCCCTTGCACCCTGAAATTCCATCGACTATACTTTTTATTGACAAGGAGGAAATCATGAGATCATACGGGAATATTTTCGTCATCCTCGTCATACTCATAGGATTGTCGACGGTTTACGGCGGGGAAAAAGAATGGAAGGTGGTCAAAGGAGCGAAACTCGTCGAAGAAGACACCTACGGAAAGACCTATTGGGATAATCCGATCGACCGCGGCACGATGTTATATCTGAAGCCGGTTTATTCGAATGATTTCAAAGACGCGATAACGTGCGTCAAACTCCCCGGCCTCGAGAAAATAACGATCGACGTCCCGCTCGAACGCTTCTTTTCAGCCAATAAAAAACTTCTGTATGACGGCGCGCTTTCATCGACCCTCAAAAACGGTAAAGAGAGAAAAAACTACTGGATCGAAGACTGTTTTTTCTATGATTCGCAAAACGGAGAAGCAGCTTTACGGGTACTCAACTACTATCTGCTGGAAAAAGGGAACATCCAGCGGACCTTCCTGGTTCACTGGAATCTCAAAAGAAACATTATCACCAAAGCCGTCCTCCTGATGGAAAAGGAACACCAGCGGCAAAAGGGTGAATACGAATATTCATCGATATCGATCGATCCCATCGGATACAATGAACAAAAAAAGCTGTACTACTATCAGAAGACCGAGGAAAAGATCAAGGTCGAACTCGACGGAAAATACAGTAAGTACATCCATCAGGGTAACGACATTTGCAGCATTTACGCTTTCAACACGAGGTCGAACAAAGCGCTCGCAAAACTGGAATTCGGAAGCAGGGATACCCGGGGCGTCTATAATCCCGACCTCAATCTCTATTTCCTTCCCGCTTACTCGGACCTTGGCCATGTCGACGAAAAGACTCATCCCAAGGGATTTCTCATCGATTTCAACAACGGAAAAATAAGGACGATCCAAACACAGCGGCATGTTTATTGGGCCGATATCGATCCCGATCGTAACGTTTTATATCATGTCTCGTCCTCGTCGGGCAAGCTGTGGGAAACCGACCTTGAAACCGGCGAAAAAAAGAGGGAGCTTGCCGTCGGGGACGCGGGGGACGACCGCTACCGGAAATTCGGCATATGCGACTCATCCACCCTCCTTTATTATCTGAGATCGAAGGTGCTGGTCATCGACACCGGTTCATTCACCGTTCACTCCACCGTCGATCTTGCCAAAGAATTCAGTGAGTTTTCCTCCTCGAGCCCCGCCTATATCCTTCCCCGCGGCGGGGGGATTATCGTGGAAGCGAGGAACGACCACAACAAGACAACCGGTTATCTCTATTATCTGAAACAGGAGTGACGCCGCCCCGTGAGCCGTTACGAGATGAGGGGGATCCAGACGAGCATTTTTCCCTTTCCCCTGTTGTTCCAGGCATAATAGGGTACGGCACGCGCCCTGATCTTTTTATGCGTATGGTTCATTTTTCTCAAGGCGTAGTAGAGTGGAGTATCGCCCGTATCGATGCGGGCATTAAAGGAAATCGCCGGGATTCCGTCCGACAGACTCTTTTCATCGTCAATGCCGAACCGGATATCATCGGGATCGATACGGATATCGAACAGATCCGCGCCCGGATTATCGATCTGTTCGAGGCAGTAAACGAACGGCCCGAAGGCAACGGCGCAATGATGGGCGTTCCCGGTGACCCTGCGGTGGCACGACATGAGAACGGGCCTTATCGCCATGACAAAGGCGATCGTGTCCTTATCCTTCCACTCCCTCATAATGGATATATACCCCTTTTCAACCTGAAAATTCAGGTGCCGCTTCCCGTTTATCTCGATGGTATACTTTTCAAGCCAGGCGGGTTTTCTCAAGGCGATGGTAAAGGCGGCCGGATGGGAGATACCGACGGTGAACCGGACTTCGCCATAGCGCGGGTACTCGCCCTCCTGCAGCAGCCCGACCGTCCCGGTACCGGGCAGCCGGATGGAAGCCCTTCCCCCGATAAACTGGTTGACAAAAATCGTGCCGCGCGAGGTGCCGTAGATATATTGGCCCAGTGATGCAAAAAGCCTTGCCATGTTCGGGGGGCAGCAGGCACACTGGAACCATTCGGAGCGTTCATGGCGGCCGCTCGATTTCAACGGGTTCGGATAAAAATATTTCTTCCCGTCAAGGGATATTCCCGATAGAAAGCCGTTATAGAGAGTCAATTCGACTATGTCGTGGTAGCGGGAATCCGCGCCGGTCTGAGCCATCCGGTGGTTCCAGAATATACTCGCAATCTGGGCGCAGGTTTCGTTATAGGTGTGTTCGTTCGGAAGCTCGTAATCCGCCCCGAAGGATTCCCCGTTTATCAGTGAGCCCACACCCCCGGTAATATGCATCCGCTTCGTCACCATATTCTCCCACATCGCCCCGAGCGGTCCTCCGTATTTTTCGTCACCTGTTTCCAGATACACATCCGTGACGCCGCAGTTGTAGTACAGGGCGCGGACCGCGTGCCCCGTCACTTCGGTCAATGCGGTAATCGGGACATGGTTCTGAAAATACCGCTGGCCGCATGCATGTCGATCCTTCTGTTTTCCCGTATCGTCCGGGCACCGGGTGAAGGAAACCTCTTCCGTACCGCGAATGTCGATGAAAACCCTCGCCAATTCGAAATACCGTCCGTCACCTGTCAATCGGTACAATCTGACCAGGGCCAGCTCGATCTCCTCGTGCCCCGGTACACCGGCACGGCCGCCTTCGATAAAATGGCGGTAGATGTTGTCCGCCGCCTTGATGCCGACTTCGAGCAGGTCCCGTTTCGAAGTAGCCGAGAAGTGCGCGACGGCCGCCTCGATCAGGTGACCGGCGCAGTACAACTCATGGACCGATTCGAGATCCGTATACCGCAGGCGGCCGTTGATCGTGATGTATGTATCGATATACCCGTCATCCGCCTGCGCCCCCCTGATCAGTCCGACTAAGTAACCGGCTTTTTCTTCGAGTTCGCTGTCGCGGCGGCGGTAAAAGGTATACGAGACCGCTTCGAGCCATTTGTAGGCGTCCGAATCCATAAAACACGGGCCTCTGAAGCTTCCCTCCTCGATCCCGGCGGCTATCCTGAAGTTACCGATGGTACCGTACGCTTCGAGCTTTTCGTACTGTGAGAGAAGGGTTTCGATTGTGCGGTCGATCTTCGGCGACCAGAAGGGGTCCTCGATTACGACATCGTCGAGACCGACGGGGGCAAGGCGTTCCGTTAGATCCATCGGTCTTCAATCATACACGGGCGGCGGTTCATATGCAAGCGGGCGCGGAGACATCTTCCTACCGGATGAAAAAATAGAAGCTTATCAGACTCGTGGAAAAACCGGTAAAAAAACTGAAAAAATACAGGACATAGTCGTTTCCGGTCACCTTCAATAACGCCGTTTTATTGCCGGCGATTATTTTTGAAAAAAATCCCGGTTTTCTGATTCCCATTTGCACGCGGTAAAACGACGCATACACGTATGTCTCGATAATGCCGAACCAGAACGACAACAACAACGCGGCCGCCATGGCGGGAAGAACGAGTATATCGATTTTCCGAAAAACAAAAGCGAAATAAGCGATAAAAACGGCTATTTGAACGAGGAGATGTTTGACGGAAAAAACATGTTTTATTTCCGCCACCTTTACCCTGCCCATAAACAGCCTGGGGATATGTACCTTTTTCATTTTTACCGAAAAAGCGAAGGTCAAGACAAGCGGGACGGCCATTAATACGGCTTTGGCTATTTCAACAAGGTTCATGATAAATTATTTTCTCTAAGAAAAGAGACTATACGAAATTCGACGCTTTCATCGGCAAGAATTCTAAACCCCAATCATTTCCTCCCTGGAAATGACATCGGCCGAGTATGAGAGTGCCGCTAAAACATCGTTTTTCGTTAAATCGGGGTATACCAAAAGCAATTCATCAATACTCATTCCTTCGGACAGTATTTTAAGAATGATTTCTACTGTAATTCCGGTTCCAATAATTGCCGGTTCACCAAGCATGATCCCGTGATCAACGACGACATTATTCCTGTATTCCATAAAAACCTCTTGACTTTATGATAATGTAATATTGATGAATTGTCAAACAGTACATAGAAGACGTTAGATTTTCCACTGCCAATTTTAAGGACACTACAAGCTCAAATGTTTCTTTTATCTTTCCTGGCTGTTTTTCGAAGATTCTAACAATTTTATTTGCTCTTCTACAATGACTTTTCCAGGATAACGCTTTAAATCTTCAATAATAGATGAAAAGGAATTAATAGCCTTATCAATTCTCATTTTCTTACAAATATTATCAACAGCTAATAAAAACACGTGCTGTGCAATACTATGGCAATAACCAAAACTTCTTTCAATTTGTTCTTCATTTAATCCTATATAGCCGGTTGCACCTGAATGAATATACCAGCTCAGGATATGATATGATCTATAATATAATTCTACTATTTCTATTTCCATATTACGAATTCTATCAGCTATATTTAGTCCTGTCCAATGAATGGGTTTTTCAGGTTTACCAGATTTATCGTTTCCATAAAGCTTAATTACTGTATCAACTATTTTATTGCTTTTCTCTTGTTTTTCAATAAAATCCTTTTGTTGAGAATCATCAATATTTATATTACCCGCATTTTTCTTGCAGAAATAAACTAATTTTCTAGCTTTATAATATTTTTCGATATCTGGAAAAGCATTGTATTTTTTTATTTCATTACCCGTATTATCATGTTTGATATAAATTTCAATATTGCTTCAGTTCCTTTATAGAAGGCTTCGTTTTTGGTGTGCTGGCTTAAAGAATTTATATCAGCTTTTGCTATTTCATCAATTGTTATCATCATATCCTTACAATTATTTACTGTTAGGTTTTAAAATATTACACGTACTCCCTAATACAATAAGCGTCTACCCTAACCAACAGAAATATTACCATAAAATCAATAACAATATGAATAATTCTCAATATTTTTTCATATAAACCTTATTTTATAGAGTTTTGCCTTAGTTTAATTTTTACAATAACCGTTGGATAAAACAAATGAATTCACCCGTCAACTATTTTGACTATTATTCTATCATTTCAAGCATAAATTTCAACACAAATATCCTTCGGGGCCTTCGCGCTCCGGGTTACCCGGAACCCTTCGTGTTAACGCATAAATCACCACTAACATCAAATGCCGTCACTTCCTTTATTTAACTGCTTCCTCATAAACAGCATCGTTTTTTTTCATATGTTTCTTCATTATAATATAATGCTCCTTATTTGATACTTTTCGTAAACCACTGAAATCACGGAATGAACGGAAGTTTAGAATATTCTATAACAATACATTCATTTCCGTGTCTTTCCGTGATTTCCGTGGTTTCATTATTCCGGCCGGATTGGATCAACGAGAAACTTCTAAATAAAAAAAACAAAAATTTAGTCCAAATCTACCCGCATGGATGACATGATGACAATTTTAGTATATGATTCCTGTCGGAATTATTATTTTACCTGTCATAAATCAATTTGAGACAGTATACAAAAAGGTTCTGAAAGGAGAATTATATGAAATTTATGATGAAAATAGTAGGTTGTTTTATGGTTTTGGTGTTGTCCATGATGAGTTGTACGTTCTCTTCGCTGGATGATGAAACGGAAGGGGTGGGAAACGAGATAACGGATGATCCATATTCGGAAGATCGGAATATCATCGAACTCGATCCTGTAATAAACACCCGTAATGAAGAGGTCCCGGTTGTCGGCGTTAATAATCTCTATATACTAATAGCGGACGCCACAAATGCGGGAAGTAACGCCGATTATATTTACATTAATTTCGGTACGTCTGCGAGGATTCGCCTCAATGGGGTGTCAATCGACGGAAACAGGCAATTTCCCAGAAATTACTGGCTGAATTACGATCTATCTCCCTGGGCCGCGAATTTCCCCCAGGACGAATGGGATAAGGTGCGTCTGGAAACCGTTTCCACTGACGGAATTTTGCTTAAAGAAGTAAGTATGCATCACTCGGACTGTCTTATTCTGGATTTTCAGGTACAGACATGGCTCGATTCCCCGGGCACGGCCACAATCGATTTCACCAACTCGATACTCGCCTCAAAGTTGCGTCAGGTTGAGTATATACACAGGAGAAATCCGGCGATCTATGGGGCTATTTCAGAACTGGGAAAGACCGATGGATGTAAATACGGAAACAAATACGCCTACAAGAACTGGTGCAGCGAATTCGCTTCATGGTGTCTCAGAAAATCCGGATGGACGACTCCAACGGGAAACATAACAAACGGCGTGGCGACGATGAAAAACTATTTCGATGTAAGAGGGAGATTGTATGACAAAAATGAAATTATGGGCAGGATTTATATACCGCGAAGCGGAGATTATCTGGCCGTGAGCAATGACGGCCACAGCTGTCTCTTCGTTCATTGGATAGACAACCCGGATAACCGGATAACGGGATCGACCAGATTTCGCACCATAGAAGGCAGTTTCAGCCAGGCGGTACGATTCGGAACGAGAACGGTCGACGAGATTACCGGAGTCGGAAACGCGCAATTATCGTTGGCAAATGTGTCTCTAAGGAAACCGGCATGGCAATCCAGCACCTATGCAAGCGCCGGTCCGGGATTGGCCGTCGATCTCAATGCAAACGGCAACTATTATGCAAATTCCGTTTCACATACATTGTATGACTATGAACCGTGGTGGATCGTTGATATTCAGGCAAGCAAGGTAATCAGCTTTATCGATATCTATAATCGAACGGATTGCTGTACTTCCCGATTATGCGGTTTTTATATATTCTTTTCCGAGACTTCTTTTCAGTATAACGATACCGCAAGAACGATTACCCAATCTGGCGTTCAGACTATGTATATCAGCGGATATCCGAATACGCATATTCGTTTTTGGGTAAATGACAAGGTGGCACGCTATATAAAAATTCAGATAGCGAACAGAAGCGAATACCTTTCTTTAGCCGAAATAATTGCAGTTGGAGATTAAGGATTCCATAGAAATAGACGGAAAAATGAAATCCGGCATTGTAAACTACTGAAATCACGGAAGGCACTTCATCACACCGGCAGGTTGATGTCCTCGATGTTCATGATCCTCCGCTTGAGGGAGCTTGAGATAAGCTTGATGAGCATGAGGGTTTCCTTGTAGAGGGCCCGGCCCAGTTCCCGGCTTTCATTGAAATGGAGCTTCGAGAAATCCTGTTTCCGCTTTTCGAGTCTGTCTTCGAGGATTTCTTTTATCGACCCCGCCTTTCCCATGATGCCGCGGAGCATCCCCATGAGCCCCAACCGGTCGAGGGCGTCCGCGTCGAAGACGATCTTTTCTTCTATCGTAATGGGCGGGAGCATGGAAGTGGGAGTGTGGCGAACCACGATGCTGCATATCTTCTTTATCGTTTCCCCGTCGACCCAGGTCGTTTTCAGAAACTCCTCTGCGATACCGCCCCCGACCAGGCCGTGAAGCCGTCCGGTCGCCGCGTCTACGCGGCCGATATCGTGAAACAGGGCGCCCGCGATAAGGGTGAAGGGTTCGACCCTGTCCGTTATGCGCTCCGCGATCTGGATGGAGTACCGCGTCACTTCGAGGACATGGGAATAATCGTGCCCCTCGCTCCCCGAATGTTTCTGTTCGATGAAGTCCTTGATCGTATGGATGAGTTCGACTTCCTTTTTGTCCAGTTTTCTCTCAAACACGGCAGCACTCCCCTTTTCCCCGCCGGTCTTTCCGGCGGACCGTGATCAACCTTCCGTTCACGCCGGGTCCGATCCCAGGCGCTCCCATATTAGGGATTCGGTGTACTTGATGTTCGTCTCCCGCAGGCGGGCGGTCACGATCCTGGCGATGTTTCTCATCACGATAAGCCCGATACGGTTGTTTTCCCCGCACAACCCGTCGAATCTGTCCGCGTCGAGGACAAAGGCGAGTGCCGGTCCGGCCGCTTTAGCGGTGGCGGAACGCGTCGCCCTGTCGACGAGGGTGAGTTCGCCGAAAATCTCGCCCTCGTGGATGACATGGACGGTCGCGAGTTCGTCGTCGGCGCCCATACTCATCTGGATGTCCACCTGCCCCTTTACCAGGATATACATTCCCGAACCTTCCGAGTTTTCCTCGAAAATAACCGATCCGCTTTCGAATTTCTGTTCCGTGCAGATCGCGACGATACTTTTTATCTCGTCATCGGTCAGTCCGCCGAAAATAGAGTTGTTTTTTAAAATGCCGAACAATTCCATATTGTTACACTCCTCCATCGCGTCTCTTATATTGTATGCCCCCCGCGGTCAAATAACAAGAAAAAAAGTGCGGAATTATTCATCATGGTTTCAATCCGCGTTCCGCGGTCTTTCACTCCCGTCCGGAGGCGGATCTCCCTCTCCGCCCAAAATCCACGCAAGGGTATTCCGGTAACCGGGAAAGCGGGAGAGGTCGTTATGGCGCCCCCCTTCGATCGGGAAAAAGAGATCGCCCGGTTTTGCGTGTTTTACCAGCTTTAAGGCCGATTCATACGGAATCACCTCGTCATCCGTACCGTGAAAAATCGCAACGGGGCATGCCGTTTCCCCGATCGCAAGGTCCGAACGGAAGCGGTACCGGAGGAGGAAAACGGGAAGCCAGGGGAAGTGCCGCCTGACGAGGTCCTTCATGCTGTAAAGCGGGGCTTCGAGGACCAGTTTGGCCGGGTGCCTGTGCGAGGACAGGTTGACCGCGATCCCCGAACCGATCGATCTTCCATAGACCACGATCCTCCCCTCACCGTATTGTTCGGCAAGACGGTCATACAGAAAGAGGGCGTCATGATACAATCCTTCCTCGCTGATATTCCCGGTACTCTTCCCGTACCCCCGGTAATCGAAAACGAGGACATCGTAACCGAGGTCGAGAAACGGCGGCGAAGCATCCCCCCAGGTCCTGAGGCTTCCCATGTTGCCGTGAAAGTAGAGAACGACCCCTTTCGGCAATTCGAGGTGAAAATGAAGGGCATTGATAACGGTACCGGTATCCGTGACAAAAAAATGTTCGACAAAAGCGTGCGAAAAGCGGAAGGCATAATCCCGTGGAAGTTTCTCCGGGTAAAATATCAGTTTTTCCTGGTAAAAGTAGACGAACAGGGAGAGGATCCCATAAAGAAAAATGAAAAGACCGATGATGGCGGGAAGCCATTTCATATCGGGCCCCTATGACCGGTAATCGGCGTTTTCCCGGACATACCCGTATGAAAGGTCGCATCCCGTGACGACGGTAACCGGGCCGTCCTTGCCGAACCCGAGTTCTATATCCACAGTTCCGTTATGCGGCGGGTACCCGGCCGCCGTATCGATCATCGCCTCCTTCAAATACCCGCTCAAGGCCTTTTCCTTTTCCCGGTCGATTTGAAACTCACCGGCGGCGAATATCACGATCCCCCCCATGCTTACCGTGAGGTTCGCCGTATACCCGTCCATACCGAGATTCCCGAGGTGGTCGCCGACCGCGCCGACGATTCTCCCCACATTCGGGTCGTTCCCGAAGACCGCCGTTTTGACAAGGGGCGAATTGACCACCGCCTTCCCGATTCCCGCGGCTTCTGCCTTATCTCCGATCCCCCTGACCGTGACGCGTATTACATGCGATGTCCCTTCACCGTTTCTGACCACATCTTCAGCGAGGGAACCGCAGACGGATAAAAGGGCCTTACTGAAATCGTCGTTTCCCGGTGAGGGCTTTTTGTTCGAACTCATGATAATGACCGAATCGCTCGTACTCTGGTCCCCGTCGACGGAAATCATGTTGAAGGTCTCACTCACGACCTCGGAAAGCATCCGCCTCAGCGCCTCCCGTTCCACTTCGACATCGGTGAGGATAAAGACCAGTAAGGTGGCCATATTCGGTTCGATCATCCCCGCCCCCTTCGCGACCGCCGTAATGCGCCCCTCACCCAGCGTTTCGGACCGCGCCTTTGGGAAGGCGTCGGTGGTCATGATCGCCCGGGCCACGGGAAAAAGCGAATCCCGGGAAAGCGACCCGGCCAGCCCGGGCAGCCCCTCTTTCATCTCCTTCAGGGGAAGACGCCAACCGATGATTCCCGTGGATGACGGGATGAGGAGCGACCCTTCGATGCCGAGAATGCCGCCGGCCGCATCGCAAAGCGTCTCGGCGTTTTCGATCCCCTTCGGGGCGCAGACATTGGAGACTTTGTTGTTGATGAGTATGCCGCGGCAGAAAGGCTTGCCGCACCGTTTTCTCCCGATGACGACAGGGGCGCCGGGAAAACGGTTCCGGGTAAAAACAGCGCCGAAAGAGGGCGTTTTTTCGTCCGCGAGGATCAGCGACATGTTCATGGGGAGCGGGTTCCCGACCGGCTTTTCTGCGGGGAAAAAGCGGATCGGAACGGTCGAAGCCGAAAAGCCTTCGGGCATGACGGCGCGCCGTTTGAGCGCTTCTTCATAATCGGTTTTTGAATGATATATTTCTGTGGCTGCGGGTTTCATGCGTCCAGTTAAGCATCAATCGCGGAAAAATGCAATCCATTAACCCGTATTCTCTCAGGTGAGATTATCGCGGTGACAGTGAATCCATTCGACGGCGTATCGCCTCAGGTCGCTGCTCGATTGAAACATGAGTTTGTTTTTGATGCCTGCCCTGAAACCTTCGACCGTGTTGACCGAAAGCCGCAGCTTTCGCGCGATCTGCCGGGGCCGGTATCCTTTCCCAAGAAGCATGAAGGCGGTAAACTCGAGATCGTTGAGCTGATCAACGGCATGCTGTCCGGGATATTTTTCGACTCCCGACATTGCTTCGATTACCCTGCACTTTATCCGGTCGCTGAAGTAGATGTTTCCGTTTAAAATGCTCTTCACCGCCGCCTTTATCGTCCCGGCCGGCGCGTTCTTCATCACATAGCCGTTCGCCCCCGCCTTGAGCGCCCTGTGGGCAAAAAGACATTCGTCATAAACGGTAAAGACCAGAACCGGCAGAAGCGGAAAGGCTTTTCGAACCACTTTGACGAAAGACAACCCGTCCATATGCAGAAAGGCGAGTTCGGTGACGAGAAATTCCGGTTTCACGTCATTGATCCTGCCGAGGGCGTTCATCGGATCGCTTTCCTGAGTTTCAACGAAAAAGCCCGGTTCATTTTCCAGAATGGCGGAAAGACCAAGCCGTGTCATCGGATGTTCATCGATAATCATGAACGAGGTTGTTTTTTGTTTCCCGGTTTCCGATGTTTCGCCTTTTTCTCCCTGTTCCTTTTCTTCGATGATATCCGCGAGGATTGATTTTAAAAATACGATCATTCCGGTCTCTCCATTGTTGTTCTTTCTCTCGTTCATTATTTTGCAAAAAGCATGCCAGACCGGAACAATCGTCATTATTACTTACACGGAAAGCATTTATTTAATTTCCAGAAACCGGACGCGTTTCGTTGAAGATGAAAGAATGCAAGAATTCATTTTGAAATTCAGAAAAACAGGGCGGCATGAAAGGATTATTTCTTTCCGTACAACAATCCGGACGGCATTGCAGGAACGAAACCCCTTCGTTGCATTATTGCAATGCGGGATGTAATCGTGTAGGATCAAGGAAGACGATCATGAATGTGCAGCAGGATTTATTTCATCATGTACGGGAAAACCCAGACGATGCCAAAAGCAGGGAGTTCGAGATACAAAACAGAAAATATATCGGTTCCAAATATCGCCTGCTTCCCTTTATCACCCAAACGATATCCGACAGGGCGGGAACCATAAAGACATTTTTCGACGTGTTTGCCGGAACCGGCGTCGTCGCCCACGCCTTTGCGGACCGGGCCGAAACGGTAATCGCAAACGACCTCCTCTATTCGAACTATGTCGCAAACACGGCGTTTCTCCAAAGTTCACGGGAAAATGTCGATATGGATAACATCGTCCGGTTACTTGATGAATTGAACCAAAGCGAACCGGAAGAAGGGTACGTGTGGGAACATTTCGGGGGAAGTTATTTCTCGTACGAAAACGCGGGACTCATCGACGCGATACGGGAGAAGATCGAGATCGTTTTCAATCGTGGCCGTTGCACATTACAGGAGAAATATATCCTTTTAACGAGTCTTCTTTACGCGATCGACAAGGCCGCGAATACGGTAGGCCAGTACGACGCTTTTTTGAAACATCTGGGCAAAAAAAGCTATAGCCATACCGGCAGCCACCTCGTCGACTCGAACGTTTACAAACGGATCGTTTTGAAACCGCTACTTCTTTCTTTCCGGGGCAATGCCAGGGTCCATAACGAAGACGCGAATACCCTGATACGAAAAATAAAGGTCGATGTCCTCTACCTCGATCCGCCGTACAACACCCGCCAGTACATCGACAACTATCACCTCCTCGAAAACATAATACAATGGAAAAAACCGGCTGTGTTCGGCAAAACGAAAAAATTCGAGCGGACCTCGCTGAAAAGCAGGTATTCCCGGAAGCACGAGGCGGCGATGGCGTTACGGGAACTTGTCATGCAGACAGATGCGGGACACATTTTCCTGAGTTACAACAACGAGGGAATTATCCCCGAGGAAACGATCCGCGGCATCATGTCCGAACGGGGACGTGTCGAATGCGTCGAACGGGACTATTCGATTTTCGGAAACGGGGCCGGGGTATCTGGAAAACGGCGAATAAAGGAAAAACTCTTTTACTGCAAAACATCTCTGCGATATAAACCCGGAAGAAAGGGCAACCCGGAAACCGGAGGCAAGCGGTCGTGAACTGGAAAGAACAGGAACTGCCCATGGAAGGCCCTCCCCGCCGTTCGAAAAAAAAATCCGGAAGCGACAAAACGGAATTGTTCGACCCGAACGGACAGAGCAGGGGATTTTATTCGGACAAGAACCGTCTGAACGACCTGACCGGGAAGGAATGGGTCTTCTGGACCCGGTCCGTGATTACAAAACAATACCCCCCCAACCGCCAACACAAACTGCGAAGCAGACACGGGGGCCAGAAACCCCCCGACCTCTGCGCCGACCTGATCAGGGTGTTCACCAAAAAAGGACAGAGTGTGCTCGATCCTTTCATGGGGGTGGGAGGGGTCCTGCTCGGCGCCGCGATTGCGGGAAGGAAGGCTCTCGGTATCGAAATCACGAAGGAATGGATCGATATCTACGATGAGGTCTGCGAACTGGAAGGAATCGGGCGGCAGCGGACCATACACGGCGACAGCGCGGAAGCCATCGCCGCGCTCGACGAAGAATTCGATTTCATCCTCACCGATGTCCCCTACTGGAATATGGACAAACTCGAAAAATCAAAAGGCAAATACAAGAAGACCGGTGAGGAATCGAAAGAAAACAGGCAGTCGAAATTGTCCTCGTTCAACGGCAAACTCCAGAACAAGGAGGAATGGCTTGCGGAAATGGAACGCGTCTTCCGGCCCGCCTACCGCGTGTTGAAAGACAAGGGGTATTGCGCGGTCTTTATCGGGGAGATGTACCGGTCCGGCAGGTACCATTTTCTGCCGTACGAGCTGGCCCGGGTGCTCGAGGCCATCGGTTTCATTCCGAAGGCGAATCTCGTCTGGTATGACGTGTCGAACAGTCTCCACGTCTACGGCTACCTCTACGATTATATTCCCAGCCTCGTCCATCAGCATATACTGATTTTCAGGAAAGACGAAACCACATGTTAACACCCGGCATCGGCAGCGGGAGGAATGAACGTGCGGAATCCGTGGTTTGCGCAATCCGATCGAAGGGACAATAAAACCGATATCGGTCTATACCGGGAAGGAGGAATATGAAAAGCATACGGTTTCACGACGTGACGAAATGCTTCGGGGACAAAAGGGCGACGGACGCCCTCTCCTTTTCCGTGGAAAAGGGCGAGATTTTCGGCATCCTCGGTCCCAACGGGGCGGGGAAAACGACCATTATCAGACAGATCATGGGACTCCTGGCCCCCGACAGGGGAGAGATCAGGGTACTGGGACTCGATCCGCAGAAAGAATGGAAGGCGATGAGGCGAAACGTCGGTCTCGTTCCGCAGGAAAGCCCCCACTATCCCGAATTGTCAGCCCGCTGTAATCTCGAGTTTCAGGCCTCGCTGTATCTCCCGTCACTGAAAGGCGCCCGGGCCAGAATTCAGGAGATACTCGAACTCGTCGACCTGAAAGCGCGGGCAAACGATCCGGTCAAAACCTACTCGGGCGGTATGAAACGGCGGCTTGCGATCGGGAGGGCGCTGATTCACGACCCCGAAATCATCTTCATGGACGAACCGACCCTCGGTGTCGACGTTCAGGGAACCCACAAAATATGGGACTATATAAGGATGCTGGCCGGCACCGGAAAAACGATTCTTCTCGCAACCAATGTGATGAGTGAGGCCGATTACCTTTGCGGCCGTGTTTTGATTATCGACTGCGGGAAAAAGATCGCTTCCGGTTCTCCCGAAGCCTTGAAAAAAACCCTCGGCGAGAACGAAATCATCATCGGCCTGGAACATGAAACGGAGGAGACCGTCATCAAACAGGCGGTTCCCGTTCCCTTCATGAAACGGGGACTCACGCTTACGGTCCGGGCGGCAAAAGGGACGGAGGACCTGATCGGTATTATCCGGCGTCTTCCCGAAACCCTTCCCGTCAAGAGTATCGAATTGAAAAAACCCTCTCTGGATGATGTCTTCCTCCACTACACCGGCAGATCGTTGAGGGACACGCAATGAAAAGACTCCTGTATATTGTTAAAAAGGAACTGGGCGAGGCAAAAGGAAGCCTCCCCTTTCACATCATCGCGGTCGCCTCCCCCCTGGTTTTCCTCTGTTTCTGGGTGCTGGCGCTCGCCGAAGAAATCAGCCTTCCCGTGACCCTGGCGCACGGAGAAAGGGACCCCGCGTTCGCGTCGTACCTTGAAACCTATGCGACACCCGACGGCATACGGTATTTCGACGTTTCCGATGAATCCCATAAAGACAAAAACGTCATCTCGATCGAACGACCGATAACGGTAGAAAACGGAAAATTAACCGGAACGATCGTCCATGAAATGAAAAGCATGGACAGGAACATGACCAAAAACTTCCGGAACAGACTGACCGGCGCCGTTACCTCCTATATCGAAAAAAACTATCTCGAAAACAGGGCCGTCACGATTACGGAGAAACCTGTCCACCGGCACGATATTCTGTGGAAACGGTATTTCGCTGCGAGTCTTTTAGTCATGGGGATTCTCATGGGCGGGCTCCTCTTCGGTTCGCTCGGTGTGTCGAAGGAATGGCAGGGAACGATGATCCTGCTTTCCGTCTCACCCGTCTCGCCGTGGTGGGTACTCGCGGGGAAAGAGATTGCGGTGGTTCTCAAGGGACTCGTTTCGACCGGCTGCTATGTGCTGGCCGCCGCCATCACCGTCCCGGGCCTTACCATCGACATCGCCGGTATCGCCGCGGCCGTCTTTACCGGATACCTGATCGCCGGTCTCGCCGGCATGCTCGCGGGAATCGCCTTCAGGGATGCCATCATCTGTTTCCTGGTATCCCTTCTGGGCTCACTCGGCCTTTGGCTTCTGGGAAACGGCTTCGGCACCATGGCCGTCATCGGTCCGGCCGGCGCCTGTATAACCCGGGCAAACCCCGCCACCTATCTGCTCGCCGTCATCCAGCATGTCATAAACGGGACACCAGTCCAATGGCAGGTCGCCGTCACGGTTCTTTTCGCCTGGTACGTGATCCTCCAGGGAACCGTCTTTCTGGTCTACCGGCGCCTCATCTATATGCCCGGGGGCAGGCCGCAATGAACCGGTTCACAGCTGAACTGAAAAAAATCGCCGTCATCATCGCCAACGATCCCCGTTCCCTGGCCGCGGGTATTATCGCACCGTCCCTCGTTCTCATCATGTTTTCCCTTCTCTTCGGCGGGCTTTCACCGATGCCAGTGGGTATCGTCGACAATGACCGGGGGTCCTGGGGGCGGCGGCTCGAAAAAGAGATACTCTCACAAATATCGCCGCTCGGGGACATCCCCTATTTCGGGAAAAAGGAAACGGATTATACAAAATCCCTGGCCGAATTCGAAAAAGGAATCCTCACGGGCGTTTTAGTCATCCCCGAAGACTTTTCATCGTGCATGGAACATCATGACAAACCGCATATCGTCTACCACCTGAACAATTTCAATACCGATTTCGCGAAAAACATGCGGCTGTACCTCGAGGAGGGGATATACTCCTTTTACCGGAAGTACTACCGGGATATCGATATCGAAATCGAAGAACGATTCGCCGCACAGGCCCAGGTCGAATGGGTCGACATCATCGCGGTGGGCACCCTCCTTCTTGCCTTTGCCATCGGCGGGATGTTCAATTACCTCTATGTCTTTTTCAAGGAGAAGCTGTACGGAACCCTTCTGCTGTACCGTGTAGCGCCCCGAAGCCCGCTGTTATCTTTTTCAGCCCGTATCATTGCCGCGTTTCTCAGTTCACTCCTTGCCGGACTGTTCAACGCCCTCCTCGCCTGTCTGCTGCTCAATCTGAATCTCTTTGCGTATCTTCCCCACATGGGAACGGCCGTTTTCTTAACCGTGATCACCTATATCTCCTGGGCCGTTTTATTGAGTCTTTTCATGGACAATTTCTACGGCGCCGTCATGGCCGCGATGGGGGGCGCAATGATTCTCTGGTTCTTTTCAGGAGGATTCACCATGGCGGTGCCGGAACAACCCGTTCTGCTTTTTATCTACAGGATCATCCCGAACAGTTACGCCCTGGACGTCATGCGGGGGATCGTCTTCGGATCGAACGCCGCGGACGGCACCCTCGACTATATCGTCCTTACGGGAACGGCCGCCGTCTCTTTTTCATTCGCCGTTTGGGCGTTCAGGAGCAGGGTGTGGAAACGGCCGGCGGCTTGATTTAACACGAAGGGACGAAGGTCACGAAGAATTTTTTTTATGTTTTGTTTTCCTCATCTTTCTCTATGGCCATTACAAAAAAATTATATACTTTCATTATACCATTATATCCTTCTCTCATTTTTCTGTTATCGTATGTCCGTATTTTATCGTTAGCTTTACGCTTTTTTGCATGCATGATATCATTTCTTATTTCAATTCCTTTAATACATAATTTTATATCCTCATTTGAAGGTCGCTCTTCTTTTTCTAAAACCAGATAAGGTGTTAACTTGATAAGTGTATGAAGACCTTGTTCCCGCAGTAGATTATTCAATATTTCATGTTTTGGGTCATTGTAATCTTTTAATTTATCATCTATGAAAATATTTAGTAATGTTCCAAGAGCACCTTCCAAAGCAGCGCATGCGAGTACAATTGCTACAATATAATTCTGTTCAAGCATAGCTGCTTTACCCATCATATAAAATTCATAAAATACATGTCGTCTCAATTTTAATATACAATCATTTATTATATTCAATTTCATTTCACTTAAATCGATGATATCTCCAATTACTTTAGCATTACGCCTTATAGGATATAATTTTGCTTTATTTAATATTACCATAATTTCAGCTTTTGATAATTCATGTTTTTTTGGTATAATTATTAAGAATTCTGTTATATGTGAATTCATATAATCTTCACTATTTGGTTTATGGATTGGCTGTCTTTGTCCAGCTGTAATTATTGGTCCTGTACGAAGCATACTATATGAAAGAATAAACTCATTAAGTAAATCCAATACTTGATTTTTAACACTTCCTTTACCTGCTCCTTGTATATCTTTATTTGTTATAGCTTCAAATTCTTCCGTTTTTAAATCAGGCTTTATATTAATAAGTAGAACTCTTGTATATGCTTTTTCTGTAAAAATATCCTGTGGTGAAGTATCCTCTTCCAGCGTTCCTTCAGGGAAATAGATTTCATTATATAAACATAGTGCGTAAAACGAATTTTCAGGGTCTTTAAAGAAAAAATATTCACCTGTACATAAATGAAATGGCAAGACTAAAAGTGTAGCTGAAATTATTTTATCTTCCTTGGGTGTGTCTATTGAATAATCTTTAAACTCTAATATTTCTCGTCTAAGTACCATATTGAATTATTTTAACTATATATAGTCTTTATATTTTAGTCAATTTTTATTCAATCCAAATGTATATAAATAATCCATAAACCGTTAACATAAAACCAACTGTCTTTTTCATGGCAGAGAATATTTATTATCCTTATTACGTGGAATAAAAAAACCTTTTATGCAGTTCGGATTTCTAATACATATTTGAATATGGTTTCTCTCTTTAAAACCGGCGTTCGGATATAAATCTTCTCCTTCCCAGAAAGTACCTCTTACAGAGTCATAATTGTATTTTTCGCTAATTGCAGAATGCATAAATTCAATGACAGCACAATCAAGTTTTCTCAGTAATAAATCCTTATTATTCTTAAGTGTTTTAAAATTTTCCGGTAGTGGTTTATTTGCTTTATGCATGACTTTTTTTAATTCTTGATAACTTAATTTCAATAATTCCAGATTTCTTGTATTCATTAAATCAAGACAAACACCCAAATCAATTACAGCCCCAATTACGGAAGGTTTTCTTATTTTTGGTTTATTTTTTCGAGGATTTTCATGTAAAAATTTTGCCCACTCATAGGCACGATCTTCATCGTTTTCCCAGAAATAAATTCCATGTCCGAGCCAATCATAATCATTTTGACTTTTGTCCAGGCAAACTTGACCTTTTACGACGTTATCCCTTATTGTTTCATCACATCCATGAAATCCAATAATAAGATTGTATTTATGAGAATACATATATTTCTTTTATTTATAAGGGGCTTTCAAATTTCCTTGTTTATCACAAATCCCGGCCTTATATAATGAATCAGTCGCGTCTTTTTCGGTCGAAGCCGCCATCGTACCGTAACGGCGAATTTCCTTTTTAATATCATTTAGCGTTTTTTCTCCCATGGGATAACTCCTCCATTTAAAATATATCACTTCCGGACAATTTTAGCAATTATTATTTCTTCACTTTTTTACATCAAACTTTCAATCAATTTCCTTTATATTTTTTCTTCTCATAGATTATGCTCTCGTATGTTTCCTCCGGCGCCCCCTCCGCTTGGACAAAAAAAACGCCTTCCGTATACCGTTATTTCGGGACGGCCGCAAGGTGCCGGCGGGTCAACGCGCTTCCTGAAGCGCGCGGTGGATGCACATCGGGTTGTCCCCGATATTACCGGTAAAGGCGATCGCGCACGAACTGCACCCCGCCTTGCAGATGGGACCGTATGTGCATTCGGCGCAATAGCCGGAAAGCTGTTTCATCGAGAACTTTCTGTTGTACGAAAAGCCGTCCGGGTTTTTCCAGAGAGTGACGAGGGAGATTTCCTTTATGTTGCCCTCCAGGTATTCGGGTGTGGAAGGAAGCGACTGGCAGCCCTTGATGTTTCCGTTCGAATCGATGCCGAGAACCTGGATCCCCGCGTGGCACCCCATCCACAGGAGGCCATTGTTTCTCGTGTTTCTCAGATACCCCTCCTCCCACGGCGGATAGTAGCCGACATCGTCCGCGAGATCGATGTGAATGGGTCCTTTCAGCGCGCGTTTTTTGTAAAAAAAATCGTAAAGCGTCTTTATCTGCATCGGTTTGATGAGAATCGGGTCGTCCTTTTCGAGCCGTCCGAGGGGGGAGGCGATCTGAATCTGCCAGACCTTGACCCCCTTGTCGATGAGGAGATCGTAAAGCCCGTCCAGGTCCCTGATCGAGTCCGATGTGATAACGGTACAGACGGCAACGGACACACCGCGTTCCTTCAGAAGGTCCATCCCCCTGACGATTCTCTCAAAGGATCCTTCCCGCCGCAGTTTGTCGTGCGACCGTTTCATCCCGTCGACGCTTATCCCGACGATCGTGAGCCCCGTCTCTTTCAGTTTGTCGCAGACGCGTTCGTCCGTCAGGGTCCAGCCATTGGTAATCACGTTGACGCGAATCTTGTTTTGCTGCAGGCGTTTCGTGACCTCCGGCCAGTGCGGGTGGATGAGGGGTTCCCCCCCGAGCAGGGTGAGGCGCTCGCACGAAAGCTCCCCCAGTTCGTCGGCGCACCGGTACATCTGGTCGAGGGTGAGTTCGTCCTCCCGCCGCACGCCCGCGGTCGAACCGCAGTGGGCGCACCTCATGTTGCAGGCGAGGGTGAGTTCCCAGACGACGTAACGGGGATACCACGGCAGGCTTTTATAGGGGGCCATGGGATCTTTCGCCGCTTCTTCGAGTTTCTGCCGGATAATCTCTTCCGCCTTTTCTTCCTTTATTTCCCTGAAGACCGATTTTGCCTCGTTGAGCAAATTCGCAAGCCGTTTATGTGACATGATCGTCCCCCTTCTTACACATAATCGTTACAGCCACAACCTGTTTCCGTTCCCAAGAACCCCCGCGACGTAACGGATTATCCGTTCCGCCATATTAATTGTAACAAGTTTACTCCATCCGGTAAAGAGCGCGGAAGGGTTAAAATCAAGCAGGTAGTACGCTCCCGTCTGCCCGTCATATTCCAGATCCACCGCACAATAGGCGAGCCCCAAAAGCCGTACCGCCTTTTCGACCTGGTCCGCGGCTGCCGTTTCCAGGGTACACGCCGTTGTCTTCCGCACCCGCTCCCGCCAGTCCACGAACCGTCTGTCGAAGAAAATTTCTCCGGAAGAAACGATCCGCCCGCCGAGAAGGTATGTCCTGAAACTTCTGCCGCTGACGAACTGCTGGTACATAAACGGCCGCTTTCCGAGAACCGCTTCGTTTCGTTCGAAAAACTCATTGTCCGCCATGACGACCTCGGCGCCGCTTGAGCACGGTTTCGCGACGACCCTGTTCCCGAAGCGTTCGATAAACGACGAGACAGTCCCGCGGTCAGCGGTCACGAGTGTGGCGGGCACCCGGATACCGTGCGAATGAAGGAAATGATACTGATACGGTTTGAGTCCGTGGAACCTCGACGCGTCGGGATGATTGACGACCGGAATATGTCTTCCCGCCGCCCTGACAAAGGCCTGCTGAAGGCCGAGGCTGTCTCCCACCCCGCGCGACCACCGTTCGATCCCGTCGGGTGTGGCGACCGGTTCCCTGCCGTGCGCCCGGAAGTTCCTCACCAGGAGGAGATTCAGTTTTTCGACCGGAACGGGGTCATGTATCCCGATATCGTCGTATCCCCGCGGCTTCGAAACGGTAAGCAGGTTGTAGGCGGGAAAGTGCGTGAAGTCGATGACATGGGGCTCGATCCCCTGTCTGCGGCTTTCTTCCGCGAGCTGTATGACATGGGGATCCATTTTGCTGCCGACGATTCCTATTGCGTACACCCGCTTTATCTCCCGAACAACCGCTTTCTGATTTCGGGATCGCGGGCAAGGATGTCCTTTGCCTCGTCGAGGAGGGAAAGGGTCTTTTTCTTCCGCTTTTTCCCCGACTGTTCGATGAGAAACCCGGCCAGGAGGGCGGGAATGTCGATACCGCTCAGCCGGGCAAAATTGACGAACATCGGGGACATATTGCAGTCGATGAGAAAAAACTCGCCGGTCTCACCGTGTCTCATCAAATCCATGCCGCAAAATGAAAGCTCAAGCGATTCCGCCGCGGATTCGGCGATACGCCGTGCCGCATCGGGAAGGGCGATCACCTCGATCCCTGTCTGACTCATTGAAGAATCGACGGTCCCGCCGTGGACGATGCGGGCCGCGGCGATGAGCTTTCCTCCGAGCACATAACACCGTATGGTATCCCCCCTGATGTACCGCTGGTACAATGCACCCCGTCTGTTCCACGCGTGGGTTTTCCACATATCCGTATTCCAGAGATGCGTCTTGTAGATCCCGGCAAGGGGCTTCGACACCACCCCGTCATCTTCAGCGAACGCCTTCTCCGCGAAGTCCTTGAGCGTCATTTTGTCCGATCCCGCCATGAACGCGGGCAGCCTTTGCCCCCCGGTCTTGAGAAACCGGTACAGGTAGGTTTTCATGCGGTGAAGGTCGTTCCGGCGGATCGGATTGACGAGGACGCCTTTTTGCGCGATGAGGTTGATGAATGCCGTTTTGACAGCGAGGTGTTTTTTCTCGTTTTCTATAAAACCGATATAATCCCGGTACAGCCCCCGCCACTCGTCTTCGGATTCGACCGTGGTACTCTTTTCGTAATCGATATACCACGGGGCGGTGGCGCCCCGTCTTCTCAAGTAAGCCGATTCGATCCCCGCGATATCGATACCGTTCAGTCCGGTATATTCCCGCCCGATCGTGAGCGCGGCGTCACCCGGAAAACGGGAAAGATCGACGATGCACGCATCAGCTCCCCTGTTCCGCAGCCGCGAATAGACGGCGTCGACTTCCTGGTCCCCCGGCGGACCGATCACGGCGATCATCGGTCTTTATCCTTGAGAAGGCAGCATAAAGCGGCAAACACCTTTCCCCTGATATCTTCGGGAAGCGCCTCCAGGTCGGGCGAAGGCTCGAAATCGCCAATAACCATCCCACCCTCCCCCTCTCTCAAGGTGATCCCGGCAAGGGGCATGGCGAGGGTCTTCTGGAGGACGGTAATCTTTTCCGGAAGCTTCTCCGGCACTTCAAGCGGGGAAGGTTCGAGGCAGACCTGCTTTCCGCCGGCCGCGACAAGCTGTATTTCCTTTGTACCGGTCAACGCCTGAAGAAAAAGCGGGGTTTCGTTCAATGGATGTTTCCTTATTTCATTCTCATCCATCCACTCGGCAGCCCCGATGCCCGCGAGGGGAAGCGAGAGAAAACACCCGTCATGGGCTTTCAGAAACGAGGCGATCCGCTCCGGATCGTTCCCCGCAAGAGACGGGGCAACAGGAACACCGGCTTCGGTGAGTAGTTCGAAGGCCCACGGTTTGAACACGGCAGCCTCATAGGCGCGCTGCGGGTTGACGCAGAGGGGAACCGCGTCATTGACGATCTCGAGAAGACTGAACCAGAGTGAAGCGCTTTCACGTTCGTTCCTGAGATACTCGTCGAGGTTCTTCCGGCACGCGAGCCATTCGGCTTCCGTGGGCTCAAGCGCGGGCTGGGGCCACATGTATCCCAAATCCGGGATGAAGGCGGCGAGGGTGCCGCTGAGGATATCGGTATCGCCGTACCGGACGGTATCCTCACTCACGGCGAGACGGCCGTCATGAAGGATTTTTTCCCGTTCGATGACGGTCACCCCGTATCCCTTCCCGGCAAGGTACCGGGAAAGGGATGCGGTGCGGTTTTTGTTCTGTGTCAGGATAAGCAGCTTTTTTTCCATAAGTACGACAATTGTAGCATATCGGAGAAGTTTTTCATAGTGACAGGGGAAAGTGCTGCTTGCGACACAGGAAAAAATCTGCCTCTCAGATCACGGCATACGGGAGGCGCTTTACGGCAATAACCAGCGGGACGTCAATCAGGTCATGAAAAATATCGTGTATATGGAACTTTTGAGGCGCGGTTACGAGGCGACGGTGGGCAAGGTAAAAAACGCGGAAGTCGATTTTTGCGCCCCAAAAAGCGGCGATACATTATATGTGCAGGTAACGTATCCTCTTGCCGGTGAGAAAACAATGGAAAGGGAATTCGGCGTGCAGGAAACGATCCCGGACAACTACCCCAAATACATCCTTTCAGTGGATAAAATAAACCGGAGTCAAAACGGTATCACCCATAAAAACATCCGCGATTTTTTATTGGAGCAACAAGATGACGAAAACACGTCACAGGATTGGTTGACAAAAAAAAATATCGCATTTAAACTAATACAACAGGCAGCTGGGAATGTTTTACGGTAATTATTCTGGCCTTTAATAAGCACATAACGTCCGTGTTACCTGCGGTAAATGAAAGATAATGAACGGAGAAATCATGGCAAAAACCAGGGAAAACAAAAACAGCAGCGAACCAATCGAAAAACAGCTCTGGAAATCCGCCGACAAGCTTAGAAAGAACATTGACGCGGCTGAATACAAGCATGTCGTTCTGGGTTTGATATTCCTGAAATATATTTCGGATGCATTCGAAAACCTTCACTCGAAATTGAAAAGCGGAAAGGGCGAATATGCCGGGGCGGACCCGGAGGACAAAGACGAATACAAGGCAGAGAATATATTCTTCGTACCCGAAATCGCCCGGTGGTCATACCTGCAATCAAAGGCAAAACTGCCCGGCATCGGCAAAGAAGTGGATAACGCCATGGACGCCATCGAAAAGGACAACCCCTCGCTGAAAGACGTGCTTCCTAAAGTATTCGCCCGCGGCAATCTGGATCCGGCGAACCTCGGCGGGCTGATCGACCTTATCGGGAATATCGCGTTCGGCGACGCAAAAGCCCGGAGCGCGGATGTTCTGGGCCATGTATTCGAATATTTCCTTGGTGAATTCGCCCTTGCGGAAGGGAAAAAGGGGGGACAGTTCTACACGCCCCGCAGTGTCGTCGAACTTCTCGTGGAAATGCTCGAACCATATAAAGGCCGTGTCTTCGACCCCTGCTGCGGTTCCGGCGGCATGTTCGTGCAGTCGGAACAGTTCGTGGCCGGACACCGGGGCAACGTCAATGACATATCGATTTACGGACAGGAAAGCAACCAGACGACCTGGCGTTTGTGCAAAATGAACCTGGCAATCCGCGGCATCGACAGCTCGCAGGTCAAATGGAACAACGAAGGTTCGTTCCTGAACGACGCGCACAAAGACCTGAAGGCCGATGTCGTCATCGCAAATCCCCCCTTCAATGACAGCGACTGGTCTGGCGACATGCTCCGCAAAGACGGCAGGTGGAAATACGGCGCTCCCCCGTCCGGCAACGCCAACTACGCATGGATACAGCACTTCCATTATCATTTGAGCCCGGGCGGTATTGCCGGTTTTGTTCTGGCAAAAGGCTCCCTCACCTCTAAAAGCTCGGGCGAAGGCGATATCCGCAAGGCGTTTATCGAAGCGCGTCTTGTCGACTGTATCGTCAATCTTCCGGCAAAGCTCTTTTTGAATACCCAGATACCGGCCTGTCTCTGGTTTTTGTCACGGAACAAGGCAAACGGCGGCTACCGGAACAGGAGGGAAGAAATATTGTTCATCGACGCCCGTAACGAAGGTCATTTGATCAACCGCCGCATGAGGATATCATGAAAATAGCATCGACCTATCACGAATGGCGAAAAGAGAAAGGAACATACGAAGATATAAAAGGTTATTGCAACTCCGCGAGTATCGAACGGGTGAAAGAACTCGATTACGTGCTGACGCCGGGCAGATACGTGGGCCTCCCCGATGAAGAGGATGATTTTGATTTCAAGGAACGCTTTACCGGCTTGAAAGTCGAGTTCGAGGCGCAGTTGAATGAAGAGGAGCGGCTGAACAAGGCGATTATAGAAAATTTGAAAAAGGTGAAGCTATGAGTGGAATTATTAAAAAAGACAATGAATATGTTGATTTCATAGAAGAAATAAAAAACCGCGTGCATAGTGCACAGATAAAAGCCGCCGTTAGCGTTAATCAGGAACTTCTACGTTTATACTGGGACATGGCCGTAAGGATTGTAGAAATACAAAATAAAAGCGCATGGGGTGATGCATTTTTAGAACGATTGAGTAAAGATTTACAAAAGACTTTTCCCGATATGAAAGGTTTTTCACTTCGAAATTTAAAATATATGAGACAATGGTATTTATTCTGGTCGGATTCACCAATTGGGCAACAAGCTGTTGCCCAAATTCCATGGGGACACAACCTGGTTATTATCAGCAAAGCAGTTACACTGGAAGAAGCATTATTTTATGTGAAAAAAACCATTGAGAATAATTGGTCAAGAGCGGTTCTTGCCCATCAAATAGAAGGCAGGTTATTTTTCAGAGAAGGAAAAGCATGTACGAATTTTCAGATGGTTCTACCCAAACCGCAGTCTGATCTGGCTAATCAAACGCTGAAAGACCCTTATATATTTGATTTTCTGTCAATCAGGGAAAAACACGATGAAAAGGAACTGGAAGATGCCCTTGTGAACCAGGTGACCAAATTTCTGCTGGAACTAGGAACAGGTTTTTCCTTTATAGGCAGGCAATACAAACTGGCGGTTTCTGGTGATGATTATTTCATCGATCTCCTTTTCTACCATATCCGCCTTCACTGCTATGTTGTTGTAGAATTGAAAACTGTAAAATTCAAACCAGAATTTACCGGAAAGCTGAATTTCTATGTGTCCGCAGTAGACGGGATTCTCAGGACCGAACAGGATAAACCGACAATCGGTATTCTTATCTGCAAATCCAAAAACAAAACAGTGGTGGAATACGCACTCAAAGATATAAACAAGCCGATAGGTGTTAGTGAATACCAGATAACGCAACATCTCCCCGATCATTATAAGCCTTCTATTCCGAGCATCGAGGAGATTGAAGCAGAGCTGGAGGGAATGCATGATTGATAATTATCCTGAAAAAATAACTGTCAATGAATTGATTGAGTTTCTGAAACAATTTCCACCGGACATGCGGGTCGTGACTCACGGTAAACGGAAAGGATTCCATAATATTCTGGTTCCCGAGATCAGAACCGTTTATCGCGATGAAGAGGCGATGTCCGAATACGAGGGTGAATATGATGTGGGTGAAATACCCGGTCAAAAGCCGATTGAGGTCGTCGTGATTTTCAGGGATAACGGGTGGGATTGAATAGGTGAGTGGAAGGAATGTACATTAAAACATGTATTAGGTGATAAAGGTTATATTCGTGGTCCTTTCGGGTCTTCTTTAAAACGTGGAGAAATGCAGACTCATGGAATACCTGTATATGAACAAAAGAATGCAATAAACAATGATCGAACTTTCCGTTTTTTTATAAATAAACAAAAATTTGAAGAACTTTCAAGATTCCAAGTAAGAACAAATGACCTAATAATTAGCTGTTCAGGTACGGTAGGTAAAATTTCAATAATAAAAGATGAAGACCCAAAGGGTATCATCAGCCAGGCACTTTTAATTCTTCGCCCAGATGTAAGCAAAATCAGATTAAAATATCTATACTACTTTCTTTCTTCAAAACAAGGCTTTGAACTTCTAACTCAAGCTTCACACGGTTCTGTACAAATAAATATTGCAGAAAGAAAGGTAGTTGAGAGTATTCCTATTCTCCTCCCCCCTCTCCCCGAACAAAAGGCCATTGCCGGGGTGCTTTCCAGCCTTGACGACAAGATCGACCTTCTGCACCGCCATAACAGGACGCTGGAAGCCATGGCAGAGGCACTGTTCCGGCAGTGGTTTGTGGAAGAAGCGGATGAGGGGTGGGAAGAGAGAAAGCTAGAAGAATTGTGTACTATTACTCGTGGTTCATCACCTCGACCTATCATAAAATATATTTACAATGGAACAGTTCCGTGGATTAAGATTGCAGATGGCTCAAGAAGTAGTAATTTTTTCATCGATAGTACAAATGAATTTATTATTGAAGAAGGTGTAAGTAAAAGCGTTAAAGTTTTTCCTGGTGATTTAATTCTTTCAAATAGTGCCACTTGTGGATTTCCATATTTTGTTGAAATTGAAGGATGCATACATGACGGTTGGTTATTATTCAGAGATTTTAAAGGCATTACTAAGTTATTTTTATTTTTCTTTATTAAAACCATCTTCAATGAATTAAATAATATTGCTGATGGTTCAGTTCAGAATAATTTAAATACTGGAATCTTGAAAGAATACCTAATAAAATTACCTAATATTGATTTGGTTACCACTTTCGACAAACATGCAGAAATATTTATAAATAAGCTAAAACAAAACCAGCTTCAGATCCGCACTCTCGAAAAACTCCGGGACACCCTCTTGCCAAAGCTCATGTGCGGTGAAGTGAGGGTTGTCACGTAATGGAGGCTTTATGAAAATTTCATTCATCGAAATCCAGAATTTCCGTAAGTTAAAATCTTGCCGTATGGAATTCGCTGATAAAGAAACCATTTTTGTTGGTGCAAATAACAGCGGTAAAACTTCCGCCATGGATGCCCTTATCCTATTTCTTGATAAAGGTCAAAGAAAATCAATCGTAACAACAGATTTTACATTGTCTAATTGGGCAGTCATTAATAAAATCGCTGATACCTGGGTCAGAACAGATAATAAAACAGCTTTAAATTTGAGCATAGATCAATGGCGACCATATCTTCCGGCAGTCGATGTTTGGTTGAATGTGAATGAAGATCAGATTCATTATGTGAGTCATCTCATACCAACATTAGACTGGCAAGGAGGATTACTCGGAGTGCGGCTGTGTTTTGAACCGAAAAATGTTGAAAACCTTTATAAAGACTATTCCCAAGCTTTTACTGAATCACAAAATCTTCTAAAATCAAAAGATGAGGAAAAGACAAAAATCAACATCTGGCCTTCATCAATGCAGGACTTTTTAGATAAAAAATTGCATTTGTATTTTAAGATGAAGTCTTTTTTGATTGATCCGAAAAGATGTTGCGATCCAAAAGATGGCATCTCACAGCCACAAATATTACCGGCAGATTTGCCTGAACTTGAAAAAGATCCCTTTGAAGGTTTGATCAAAATAAACTCAATCAATGCTCAAAGAGGATTTTCGGATGTAAATAGCTTTGAAGGTATAGAGGGATACAAGGGAAACAAATTATCAGCACAGCTCAGCAGTTATTATAAAAAACACCTTGATCCTTCAGATTCACCAGGGATAGAAGATCTCTATGTGCTTGAAGCAATTGAAAACACACGTATCACTTTTGATGAAAGACTTCGTGATGGCTTTAAGGTTGCAATTTCTGAACTTGAAGGGTTGGGTTACCCAGGGTTCAGTGATCCGTCATTGATATTGACGAGCAAAGTTAACCCTGTTGACCTGCTCAATCATGATGCAGCCGTCCGCTTTGTTATCGGCAAAAATGATGAATCCACTAATAATATCATGCATCTCCCTGAAAAGTATAACGGCTTGGGATATCAGAATCTCATTTCAATGATATTCAATCTAATCCAGTTCCGTGATGCATGGATGTGTGTGGGTAAATACAGGAAATCTGCAGAAGATGATGGTAAATTTATTGAACCATTACACCTTGTTCTGATTGAAGAACCGGAAGCTCATCTGCATGCCCAAGTCCAACAGGTTTTTATTAAAAAAGCCTTTTCAGTTCTGCGAAACCATTCTAATTTAAAGACTTCGCGTAATTTTAATACGCAGTTGATTGTAAGCACACATTCCAGCCATATTGCGCATGAAGTTGATTTTTCATGCTTAAGGTATTTCAGAAAAAACCCTTCACAAGCTAAAAAGGATGTACCGAATGCATGTGTGATTAATCTATCAACTACTTTTGGAAATCAGGATGAAACTTCAAGGTTCGCCGCACGGTACCTCAAAACAACGCATTGTGATCTATTCTTTGCCGATGCGGTAATTCTTGTGGAAGGACCAGCAGAACGGGTGCTCTTGCCTCATTTTATCCGCCATAAACATCAAAACCTCGATTCACGATATATTTCTATCCTTGAAATAGGAGGCAGTCACGCACACAGGTTAAAACCGTTAATTGAAACACTTGGATTATATACATTAGTAATTACCGATATCGATTCTATTGGTCAATCCGACTCAAAGAAGGTCTTGCCAGAAAAGAATAAAGGTTACAGGACAGGAAATGACACATTAAAAACATGGCTTCCAAAAAAGGAATCATTGGATGATCTCTATGCATGCAAGGATACAGATAAAGAATCAGATAACGGCAAAGTAAGAATCTGCTACCAAACGCCTATTAATTTGAATAGTACCGAAGCCCTACCCTATACATTCGAGGATTCTTTAACCTTATCAAATAAGGCGTTTATAGAAGGTATTAATTCTACAACAGGTTTATTAGATAAGATGAAGCAAGCATTAACAAAAATCGATATCTCAGAAATATGTAAAGAGATGTTTGAAGCTTTAGAAAGTGGTAAGAAAGCAGAAATGGCTTTGGAGCTTTTATTTCATAAAGACCCGAAAGAAATCGAGGTACCAAAGTATATTGCAGAAGGTTTGAAATGGCTGGAAGATAATTTGCGCCAAAAAGACTTGGATTATTTAATAACAGGAGAAAGCAATGAATCCTGTAAGTAATCTAAGTGATGCCGATAGAGAGATCAGCAGTTGCCTTAACCTTGATTCTCCAAAAAGTTTCTTTCTGTTCGCAGGCGCAGGATCTGGTAAAACACGGTCATTAGTCAATGTTTTACAAGAGTTTAGAAAAAGCAAAGCACGATTATTAGCACTGCGTGGACAGAAAGTTGCGGTAATCACTTACACAAACGCTGCCTGTGATGAAATCAAACGCAGGCTTGAATTTGACAATACATTTATTGTTTCAACAATACACAGTTTTTCATGGGAATTGATTAAGCCATTTCAGAACGATATTCGTAATTGGGTGAGAGATAATCTAAATAAGGAAATCAGCGAACTTGAAGCGAAGCAAGGAACTGGCCGTGCGGGTACAAAAGCGGCTTCTGACCGTGCAATACAGATAGAGTCGAAGAGAAAGCGTTTAGATAATATTGAAACTGTTAAAAAATTTTCCTATGACCCGAATGGAACAAATACCGGGAGGGATTCTCTCAACCATGCCGAGGTTATAAGCATTACCGCAACATTTTTAACAGAAAAGAATTTGATGATGCAATTACTAATAAATAAGTACCCCATTCTTTTAATAGATGAAAGCCAGGACACTAAAAAGGAATTGATGGAAGCATTTTTCAATGTTCAAAATAATTATAAGTGTAATTTTTCGCTTGGAATATTTTGTGATACAATGCAACGGATTTATACAGATGGGAAAATTGATTTGGGAAATAACTTGCCCGATGATTGGTCTAAACCTGTAAAGCTAATAAACCATAGGTGCCCCAAGAGAATAATCACACTTATTAATAAAATTAGATCAGTAGTGGATAGCCATATTCAAAAACCTTCCAATACTAATGAAGAAGGGTTTGTTAAGCTGTTTATTGTCAATACTAAGGGTGCTATTGATAAGCTGGAAACAGAAAAATCTATTATGCAACAAATGCAAAACCTAACAAAAGATGCAGGATGGGATTCATCCAATGCTGATGTTAAGATTCTGACACTTGAACATCATATGGCCGCTCGCAGAGGCGGCTTTCTGGATTTTTTTGAACCTCTTTATAGAATAGAAAAGTATAAAACCGGACTGCTGGATGGAACTTTGACTGGAGTATCATTTTTTATACAACAAGTTATACCATTGATACAAGCAAAAAGAGATGATAACAAGTTTAAAGTTGCTCAAATAATACGCAAACACTCTCCACTTTTAAGTTCGAAAATATTGAGCGAAAGTAAAAACCAGTTAGATGAAATAAAAAATGCAGATACTGCTGTTAATGGTGTCTATAATTTATTTAAAAAGGAGAATCAGAAGCCGAAATTGTTAGATATACTTAGCAACATCGATTCGTCAGGTCTTTTGACCATACCCGATGTTTTTGCACAAACACTTAAACGTAAATATACAGAAAATCGGCTTGATGAGGACGATGCGACTGATAAGGAAGAAGCAGTTGATGCGTGGGATAATGCATTAAAGTGTTCTTTTGACCAGATTATTGCCTATTCTGAATATATCACAGATAAATCTATGTTTGGGACACATCAGGGAGTCAAAGGTCTTGAATTTCCAAGAGTACTTCTGATTCTTGATGACGAAGAGGCGCGGGGATTTATGTTTAGTTATGATAAGTTATTCGGCACAAAACCTTTAACTGATACCGACAAAAAAAATATATCGGAGGGAAAAGAAACAAGCATAGATCGTACACGAAGACTTTTTTATGTAACTTGCAGCCGCACTGAAAAAAGTCTTGCGATTGTTGCTTATACAAAGAATTCTGATGCAGTGAAGAATCAGGTTCTAAAAAATGGCTGGTTTTCTGAAAATGAGGTGGTTTTGTTATGACCAGTAAATTCACCGAAATATCTACCACAACCTTCGCCATCCAACGGCTTGGCTGTAATCGTCCCTGTGCTTACGATGGAAATAAATCCGTAAAAAGCACTGCTGCAAAAAATCATATAAAGAGAGGAAATAACCGATGCTTACTCCCCTGAACCGCAGCGCCGTCATCATTACCCCGCGACAGTCTTTTTTTGACATGATTGCCAAAATTTCAGGAGCAAAACCGGAGAAAGCTGTTGCCCCGCTTACAGAAGACGAATCAACAATTTATCTTATTCAGGAAGCAGATCTTAATGAACTTGATTTAAAAGAACGAATGGCAAACTCTTACAAGGAAATATTTTTTGAAGAACTGGAAGGCTGGTTTACCGATACAAGCAGATGGCCGAAAGATGTTACCTGGCAAGAGTTTACCGAATGGTTTCATATCTCGTATCAATCAGTGATACTGGATACGTTGGATGAGGAGATAGAATATGTCTAAAAAACACCACCTCCCCGACAACCGGATCACCTTCTACCGGACCCCGGACGGCCCGGTCAATATCGAGATGATGTACGCCAATGAAAACATCCGGCTTTCGTAATTGGATAAATCCGATCAACGAACGGAATAAAGCCTGAAAGTGCCGGCTTTCGGGCTTTTTTTATCCTTGGTAATATTATATTTAATAAAGAAAATAATGTCAATATAGACAGGCCACTATTTAATAAAAATACTTGAAATATATTAAATAGTCCGCTATATTTATATATATAAGGAGTGTGAAAATGGAAACCGGAAATATTGCCGGCAATACCCGGCGTTTTATGAAGATGAAGAAATTATCTGTTTCCGCATTATCATCCAGAATGGGCATGGGTTCGGCTACTTTGTCCAATATCCTTAATGGCAAATCCGAACCTAAAAGTTCAACTTTGCTCAAACTTGCGGATGCTTTGGGAGTCAGTCTTGTCGATTTGCTGTCGGAATCACCTGCATTGAATAACGTGCGTTTCAGATCCTGTAAGCTTAGTGCGAGGGAAAAGGCGGAACGCGATCAGACCATAATAAGCACCGCTCAATGGCTTGAAGATTACAATTATCTCGAAAAAGAACTGGATGAAAAAAAAGATTACAGCCTGGATAACCTTGCCGATCATAATGGGCGTGACGGTAAAAAAAGTCTTGCAGAAAAAGTTCGTAAGGCTTTTAGAATCAATGACCCGAAAGAACCTGTTTATGATTTTGTTAATTCAATAGAAAATGCCGGGATTAAACTCAGGATTTATAATTTTGGATATAAAAAAAGTTTTGGTCTTTCTGTCGGAAAAGATGAAAAAGGCCCGGCCATAATTATTAATTCGCATCCGGAAATATCTGTCGAAAGACAGCTTTTTACTATTGCGCATGAACTCGGACATCTTCTCATGCATCAGAATACCTATGGTTCCGCTACCGGTAACGCTCGGGAGGATGAAAATCAGGAAAAAGAAGCGGATGAGTTTGCCGGGCATCTTCTTTTACCGGATGAAGGATTACGTCGCGAATGGAATGAATCCGGGGGTTTGCATTGGGTCGATGCCGTTTTACGGATAAAAAAGATATACAAGGTTAGTTATATAACCGTTCTGAAAAGACTGGCCCAGCTTGACAATAATCTTGATTATGGTGATCTGATCAAAAATTTTGCCGTCTATTATAAACGGTTGCATAACCATGATCTGAAAAATCATTATGAACCCGATGCCTTGAGCAGGAATGACCTTGTCGAGGATCGTTTCAGCAGGCTGGTACGGGAAGCTTATGAAAAAGAAATAATATCCTTGTCCCGCGCAGCCGAAATTCTCGGCGTATCGATGGACTCAATGCGGGAATTGCTTGTTTCATGGAAGGAAATGCCTGTTGAGTTCCGATCCTGAACGGAAAGCCGTTATTTGTGATGCAAATGTCCTGATTGATTTCACAACGGTTGATTTGGACATTTTAGCTAAAGCAGCCTCTTTTTATAGTAAAGTATATGTACCCGATTGCATTATTCATGAAGTCAACAACCTTTCAAGTGAAAAAGCAGAAAAACTTGGAATTATTATTATTCCAACACCATATCGGGAAGTAGTAAAATTGCCGAATCTTTCATTTGAGGATGCAGTTTGTCTTTTTTACGTAAAAAAGGAAAACTATGTCTGTATTACCAATGACAAGGTATTACGAAGAGAATGTATTGCAGCCGGCGGGGAAGTCGTATGGGGTATGGAAATGCTTCTGAACATGGTACAAAAGAAAATAATCAGTACCAAAAAAGCTACTTCGGTTGCAAAAAAGATATCAGAAATTAATCCGACTATTACAAAAACGGTCCTTGATGATTTTTTGCACAAACTTGAACAGTAATATAATCTCGTTTTTGTATTGTTCCACATTCATTTATTCGGTATTATACATTTATGACCAGAATCACCGAATCCGCCATCGAAACCTTTGCCGTCGAACTCCTCGAAAAACACGGTTACCAATATATATACGGTCCCGATATCGCCCCGGACGGTGAAGCGCCGGAGCGCGCCTCCTTTGAAGATGTCCTTCTGCCTGAAAGAATAAAAAAAGCGGTTTCCCGCATCAACCCGGCAATACCGGCGGACGCGAGGGAGGATGCGGTAAAACAAACACAACGTCTCAACTCTCCCGAACTGATTGCCGATAACGAAAGCTTTCACCGGATGCTGACCGAAGGCGTCAAGGTCGCCTGTCGGAAAGACGGAAGCAGCCGGGGCGAGCTTGTATGGCTTATCGACTTTAACGATCCTGAAAACAATGATTTTATCGTCCTGAATCAATACACCGTGATCGAAAACCATGTGAACAAACGCCCCGATGTGGTATTATTCGTCAACGGCCTGCCCCTTGTCGTTATGGAACTTAAAAATCCCGCGGATGAAAACGTAACGGTTCATTCGGCATTCAAGCAATTGCAAACCTATATACGGTCGATCCCCTCCCTGTTCGCCTATAACGGCTTTTTAATTGTCTCCGACGGGCTCGAAGCAAAGGCCGGAACGATTTCCTCCGGGTACAACCGTTTCATGGCATGGAAAACCGCAGACGGCAACATCGAGGCTTCTCCCCTCATAGGGCAGCTTGAAACATTGATTCGCGGCATGCTCGATAAAAAAACGCTGCTCGACCTTATCCGGCATTTCATTGTTTTTGAAAAATCCGGAAAAGAGGACCGGGAAACGGGCGTCATCACCGTCCGGAGCGTTAAAAAACTGGCCGCCTATCATCAATACTATGCGGTAAACAGGGCGGTCGAATCGACGCTCCGTGCGGCAGGCTATGGTGAAAAAACGGCCGTTCGTGCCGGAGTCTCCATGGTTAAGGAGTCGCCGGAAAGCTACGGCGTACCCGGCGTGAAATCACAGCCCGCGGGAGACAAAAAAGGCGGCGTCGTCTGGCATACCCAGGGGTCGGGGAAATCCCTGTCCATGGTTTTTTATGCCGGAAAGATCGTTCTTGCCATGGATAATCCCACCATTCTCGTCATCACCGACCGCAACGACCTCGACGACCAGCTTTTCGACACCTTTGCCTCGTCCAGGCAATTGCTCCGCCAGGAACCGGTACAGGCCGGGAACAGGGAGCAATTGAAGGAATTACTGAAAGTCGCCTCCGGGGGTGTGGTTTTCACCACGATCCAGAAGTTCCAGCCGGAAGAAGGAAACGTGTATGAAAAACTGTCGGACAGAACCAATATCGTCGTCATTGCGGACGAAGCCCACAGGACACAGTACGGTTTCAAGGCGAAAACGATCGACGACAAAGACGAAAACGGGAATGTCACCGGCAAAAAACTAGTACTCATACTTTCCGCCGAGGAACACATACTCGGTCTCGAAAACGGAAGAAAACGTTTTATTGACGAAGTTACCGCTTTATCCAAAGCATTGTCCATAGCAATACCCCATGAAAAGGCAATGGACGTGAAAGATGAAGTGGCGTTCTTTCAGGCGGTGAAATCACGGCTCGTCAAGTTCGACATAACGGGTGAAGGCAGAACGGATGAAGAAGTCGGAACAGCCATAAGGCAGGTCGTTGACAAAGCGCTTGTTACGGAAAAGGTAATCGATGTCTTTGATACCGCCGGAATACAAAAACCGGATATTTCCATATTGTCGGAAGACTTTCTCCTTGAAGTGAAGAATATGGAGCACAAAAACATCGCCCTTGAAGTGCTGAAAAAGCTTCTCAATGATGAAATAAAATCCCGGACAAAGAAGAACCTGATTCAAGGCAAAACCTTGATGGAAATGCTCGAAAATTCCATCAGGAAATATCACAACAAAATTCTTACTGCCGCGGAAGTCATAGAAGACCTCATTGAATTATCCAGGGAAATTCATGAAATGGACAAAGAACCTCAGGAAATGGGTCTTTCCGATTATGAATACGCTTTCTATACCGCCATTGCGAATAACGAAAGCGCGCGGCAGGTCATGGAACAGGAAAAACTCCGTGAACTTGCGGTTGTCCTTTATGAAAAGGTCAAGGAAAACGCATCAATCGACTGGTCCATAAAGGAAAGCGTGAAAGCGAAATTGAAAGTAATTGTTAAAAGGGTTCTCAGGCAATACGGCTATCCGCCGGACATGCAAATGCTTGCGACGGAAACAGTATTAAAGCAGGCGGAATTAATTGCAGAAGAGTTGACAAGTGGTAAATAGATACCCCCCCCGGCAAAAAATGCGGGAGCATACTGTGTCAGGCAATACTCCCGCATCCGGCCTTTGAAACGGTGCTTTCGCCGCCGTCACTGACGGCCATAAAGCCGGGTGTCAATCCGAATAAGGATTAAGGCTTTCGAAGTCCACGTCGAAGACGCTTTTCGCCTCCGGTTCTTCGACCTGCGTCAACAATCCCAGGCTCCAGGGAATCAGTTCGTAGGAAGATGCCGAACCGGTGCTCCCCTGATATAAAAACCGGAGATTTCCGTCGTCGATCGTCATGGTCTGGTCATAGCCCGCGCGCAGGAGTTCTCCGTGGCTGAAATCGCGGGTCCAGGGTTCGACGCCATCCGGAAAGGTGACGTTCGCCCCGCCGCAGAACGGTTCGTCGTAACTCGGGGCCAGTTCATACCATGTGCCGTCAATGCTGTCCGAAATGAACGCCTTGTAATACCGCCGCCAGCTGCTGTTCGCGCATTCATTGAGCAGCAGATACCTGTTGCGTCCTTTGATTTTGTACACACAGCAGCCTTCGAACAGGTCTCTCCGCTCGGGGAACGACATGACGACCGTGATCTCTCCGAAACCCTCGGGAAAATCCTTGACCTTCGTCTGACTCCGGTAGAGCTTGCCGTCGTCGCCGGAGAAAAACAGATAGGCGTTCGCCTCGTCGCAGATAATCCAGTAATCGATCCAGAGACCGGGCGCGCCTTCCGGTTTGCGTTTATAGAAATACTTCGGCGCGCTCCATTCGGAAGGCCCCCCCAGTGTATCGGCAGTCGAATAGGTGGGCGGCTGGGACTGGTAGATCAGGTACCATTTCTTCTGCGGTTTGAAATAGAAAACCTGCGGCGCGCACTTGTAGCCGCGCAGCGCCGGATTGGCGTCCATGTAGTATTGAGTGGCGGTATCCGCCTCCGACCAGTCGGAAAAACTCAGGTAAACCATACTCCAGGTTTTTGCGGCCGTATCGTAAATGGTCGCGTAAATATGCCACTTGCCTTCGAAAAAGACGATCGTCGGATCCTTGATCGACACGGGGGTATGGCGCTCGTCGGATTTCGGATTGATCAGAATACCGCTCGATTCCCACGCGAAAGGCGTTTGAACATCGATTACCCGTTGTTTTGCCGCCTTTGGTTCATTTTTTTTCATGGTAGTGCCCTCTGTTTCTTTGATGGTTTGATGCTGGCACGAGGCGGTCATTATCAGACAGATAAAAACGAAAGCGATAAACCTGTACATTTTCTTCCTCCTTATAACATCACATATTTTTTCTCACTGAAGAAGCCGTTCCCGGCTTTCTTCAAAAATGATTATCCTTCATGTATCGGTCCCGGACGCCCAAAACGGAAAGCCGAAGACACGGAATGCGTTAACGTTAACCCGGATATCAAAAACAGTCAACCCCCAATTTTTCAATGAATCCTTTTTCCATTCTATTCCGAACCGTATCCGGAATGACGAACGGGGAGAAACGGCGCCGATATTATTGGAAAAATGGTTATTGTGAGGCCTTATTGTTTGAGATATATTATTCCGTAATTACATGCCACACACGTTCGTGATACGGGAAAGAAGGACTATGCACCTGATAAAGACAGACGAAAAACGGAGGTCATTATTCGGTAAATTATTATCGTTTCTGGGGCCCGGCTTTCTCGTGACCGTGGGATTTATCGATCCCGGCAACTGGGCGACCAATATCGAGGGCGGTTCCGGGTTCGGTTACGAACTCCTCTGGGTGATCACCCTCAGCACGATGATATTGATCCTGATCCAGAGTATGTCGGCGAAACTTGGAATCGCAACAGGTAAATCCCTTGCCGTGAACATCAGGGAGAACTTCCCCCGGCCTGTCTCGGCGGTTTTAGGCGTAACCATCGTCCTGGCGTGCATGGCGACCGATGTCGCCGAACTGCTGGGCGGCGCGATCGGCTTTTCACTCCTTTTCGGTTTTCCGCTTTGGCTCGGTGCGTTCGTCACCGTCGTTTTGGAAGTATTTTTCATCGTCAGCCAGCGTTATCACCATCTCGAGAAGATTATTATCGGTTTTCTCGGCGTCATATCAATCTGTTATGTCATCGAGATCGCGATCGTGAAACCGGCCTGGCCGGAACTCCTTCCGTTTGTCGTCGTTCCCAAAATCACGGAGGGCAACATCTATATCGCGATGGGGATTCTCGGAGCGGTGGTGATGCCCCACAATATTTTTCTCCATTCGAATGTCATCCACAGCAGGCGGTGGGGTATCCGTGAATCGGAGAAAAAAAGGCTTTTAATATACGAGAAAATCGACACCTTTTCCGCAATGTTTTTGGGCTGGATCGTCAATTCGGCAATGATCGTCGTCGCGGCCGCGGTCTTCTCAAAGCACAATATAATCGTGGACAGTATCGAGTCGGCATCGAAAACACTCTCCCCTCTCGCGGGCCCCCTTGCGGGACTGCTCTTCGCGGTCGCGCTTCTTTTTTCCGGCGTGGGTTCCTCCATTACATCGTCCATGGCGGAAGTCAATGTCATTACCGGTTTTCTGGGAAAACCGGAAGACCCCAAAACCCTTTTATATAAAATTTCCACCTTCATTACCGCGATCCCCTCGTTTCTCATCATTCTTTTGAACCTGGATACCTATAAAATACTCATTTTCAGCCAGGTGGTGCTGAGTATCCAGCTTCCGTTTACCCTGATCCCCCTGCTTCTCCTGTGCAGGAAAAAGAAAATCATGGGCTCCTTTCGAAGCGGCCGGGCTGAGTTCGGTCTTGCGGTCCTGATATCAGTCATTATAATTATGTTGAATATATATCTTCTTTATACAACGCTTTTCGGGGGAGGATGACCATGGATTTGTATCGAAAAATACTGTTGACGATAGATCTTTCGTCCGCCGATGATGCGGTCATGGATCATGTATGCAGCCTCGCTAAAATCCACCGCTCCGAAGTCGTTCTCCTGCATGTCGTTCATTCGCATACGCTGGACCAGCATCGCTTCATGACGGACAAGGCCGCGCCGTATCTCGACGAGAAAAAAGCACGCCTGGAAAAGGAAGGAATCCCGGCCGGTATTATCATGCGGCACGGGGAGCCGGAAAAGGAAATTCTGAAAGAGATAGATGGCGGATCGTACGATCTCGTGGCGATCGGCACCCACGGCCACGGCTTCTTTCTCGATTTTCTGTTCGGGAGTGTTTCCGACTGCATCAAGCACAAGACGAATATTCCCGTTCTGCTTATCCGCGGAGAATGATACATAATGCCGCAGGTGGAATGATCGGTCGTTGCACACGAAACGTTTTTACTGTAATATTGAAAGACCGATATATATCGGTATGAATCGGACTATCTCCATTATACATGGAGACAGCGATCAACCGCGAAAGGAACACCATGGAAAACAATCCGCGCTATGATCTTGAAGAAGGATCGGAACTCAGACTCGATTTTACGAAATTATCGGCCATCGCCAAAACAGGACAGGATTGCATTCCGGTCGCGGTCCAGGATAGTGAGACCGGAGAGGTTATTCTGATTGCCTACACGAACCGGCCGGCCTTTGAAACGACCGTCGACACGGGTATTGCGACGTTCTGGAGTACATCGAGAAACGAGTTATGGATAAAAGGTAAAACTTCCGGCAACACCTTTGAAGTAAAACGTATCCTGGTCAATTGTGAACAAAACTCACTTGTGTATGTCGTGAAACCCAAAAAAAGCGGCATTTGCCATACGAAAAACAAAAACGGCGACGCGAGAAACTGTTATTACCGCGAATATAACAGATCGACGAAAGCGCTGGAAAATCTCGATCCGTAACTATAAGATGACACAAAATCTTTGAGGAGGACATTATGAAAGCGATCGAATCGGCCATGGGAACCGCCTTTCTCAAAGCCGTCATGATGCTTTACCCAAAGGGAAAACGTCTCTTTGAAGACCCGTATGCCGAACGGCTATTGTCGCTGCCGTACAGGTTTACACTCAATATCATGCGCAGTCCCCGTCGGTTCGATTCTCTCATGAAGATGAGGGAAAAAATGACGCCCGGCCTGGTCGGCTGGATGTTCTGCCGCGTCCGCTATATCGATGATCTGATAAAAAGCTGCATCGCGGAAAAAAAGATCACGACCATCGTCAATCTGGGCGCGGGCATGGATTGCCGCGGCTTGTATATCCCCGGCATGGAACGTCTCAGATACTTCGAGGTCGATCATCCGTCGGTAATTAATAAGAAAAGGGGGAAAATAAAAAAGATGCTGGGGTCGCTTCCGGATCATATCGTTTTCACCCCCATCGATTTTACCGTGCAAGGTCTCGATACCGAACTGGGAAAAGCGGGATACGATCCCGGCGAAAAGACCCTTTTTATCATGGAAGGGGTGACGCAATATATTACGGAAAAGGCCAATGACGCTACCTTTACCTATGCCGCAAAAGCCTCATCCGGAAGCAGGATCGTCTTTACGTACGTTCTGAAAGATTTTATCGAAGGCGGCCGTATTCCCGAAGCATTGAATACCATGTATACACAGATGAGGAAAAAACGGGACCCGCTATGGATCTATGGACTCGATCCGGTTACATTGCGCGATGACATTTCCCGGTACTCACTTTCCCTGGTTGAAGATATCGGCTCGAATGAGCTTCGGGAACGGTACATGAAACCGGCGGGACTCGATCTAGGTGTATTGAGCATCGAGCGGATTGCCCTGGCGGAGGTTCGTTGATATCCCGATGTTCGATAAACGGAAAGGAGCCGTCTGTGAACAAAAAAAAAAGAAGACTGGATAAAAAATCATCCCGGACCGCCGGCTTTATCTGCATGTACAGGGCCGCATCATATCTTGAAAAAAACCCGTATTATAAATCGGATGATTACGTCGCCCCGATGCTTCTACCGCATCTTGTCAAGTTCTTTGTCAAGCTCCGGCTGGTCGACTTTCGGTGGCCGATTTTCCCCAAAGGGATCTACGAATATGTGATCGCCCGGACAAAGTATATCGACGAACTATTCAGGAAAGAACTTGAAAAAGGCATCGATCAGATTTTAATCATGGGTGCCGGATTCGATACGCGGGCGATACGGTTTGAAAACATCAACCGTTCGACAACTATTTACGAACTGGATTCCGTCCATACCCAGAAAGCGAAAATCAGACAATTGAGGGAGAGAGGGATTTCTTCGCCCGGCAGCACAATCTACATCCCGGTCGATTTCAACACCGAATCACCGGCGGACAAAATAAAGGAGACGGCTTTCGATCCGTCCAAAAAAACACTCTTTCTGATGGAAGGCCTCATCATGTACCTGACAAACGAAGCCGTCACGACGTTGTTCGGATTATTGTCCGATCTCGCTTCCTCAGGAAGTATCGTCGTCTTCGACTACATTTACGCATCGGTATTGAGGCGGGAGAATAGCTGCTACGGGGAGAAAAGTATCTATGGGAAAGTGAACAGCGTGAACGAGGCGTGGCAATTCGGTATCGAAAATGGCGGGGTCGAAGGATTCGCAAAAAGCTTCGGCTTCACGCTCGTGCGGAACCTGACTCCCGCGGATCTGGAACGAACATATTTTACCGATAACGATAACAATCCCACTGGAAGAGTAAACGGCACTCATTGTATTGCGCATCTCGAAAAATAATAGTATCCTTGATATCCGGAATCGCGGCACTTCGGAGTAACAATGAAGACATTGATAGCGTATTATTCTTTTACGGGCAATAACGCGGTGCTGGCCGCCTGGCTGCAAAAACGAATGGGGGCCGATATATACCGGATTGTCGAAATCAAAAAAAGAAGAAAAATCTCCATCCTGTTCGATATATTTTTTCACCGGAATCCCTCCATTGCCCCCTCCGATATCGGTATCGAAACATACGAAACGGTGATACTCGCCGCCCCGGTCTGGGGAGCAAAGATCGCTTCTCCGATGAGAGTATTTCTCGAACTGGAAAAAGAAAAGATTCACCGCTATGCCTTTATTTCACTCTGCAATGGCGTCGAGAACCAGAAAGAAACACTGGCGGGAGAATTATCCGGAATTATACACGAAAAACCCGTCACCGTCACCGAATTATGGATCAATGATCTGCTTCCGCCGGGGGAGAAAAACAAAGTACGACAATTGTTCAATTTCAGGATCACACCCGGCGATGTGAGTCGTTTTGAAGGCCGGATCGAATCGTTTATCCGGACGGTCGGGCAGGGGCACGCCGACTAGTAACGGCGGTACACGCATGACCGGCGGGCGGCCCGTCGATTTTTATTCACCGAACCAAAGGAGTCAGGCCATGAAGGATCTCGGCAGTTTTCTTGTCAAGGCGAAAATCAACACCTACGCGGCACAGAAGGGTCATGTCTCCCCATCCCGCCGGGCTTCTAAGGACATGGCGTACACGGAAGGCGACTACTATTATCTCGACAGCTATTTCGGAGAAAGGGATTTCTCCGGCCAGGAAATCGTCTATTTCAGGGACAAACCGGTCTGGTGTATGAATTATTACGGGACGATGCTGAAAGAAGACCCGCCCCCCGGTTTCATCGAAACACTCCGGGAAGCCCTCCTGAAGGTGACGGTCGCCGCCCCCTTCCGCGGGCCGGAAGAATACCGGAGGGGGACATATATATACCGTTGTTCGCACGAGGGAACCGTCTCCTTTTTCAAGGGTACGGAAGATATACGGTATGACGGCGAAGAAGTGTACCGCCTTTACTTTCACGGGGGTGATATCTATTGATCGTGCGGCCGGATATAGACGGAACGATCCGTATGAATCGGTATTGAATAGACCCGCGGAAGGTGTGTATATTGTCACATATCATGATGTTGTTCGATAACGCCTGCCGGGGAAGGGGGAAAACCGTGGGCATCCTGAAAAAACTTCTGCTTATGCTGTTGGTATTCCTTCTCGCTTCGGCCTGTACGTCAAAAGAGACCCGTCTGTTTTCACGGAAAATCGAGGCGTGGATAAACAATTCAACGGCTGTTTCTCTGAAAGACGAACTGGCCGGCTTTTCCGGGTACACGGTCGGCGATACAAGGACAGCCCGCCTGATCCTGAAAGGCCTCGCCCATATCAGGGACAATTTCGACATGTCGCGTTTCGATACCCTCTACGACGACCTCTATACCCTCGTCTTCTTTTTTCGGAATACCGGAACGCGGGAGGTTTCGGAAATTTTCAACCGGGAGGGGATTCCCCTGCTGGTCGAATTATTCGACCTCTATGTGTTTAAAAACGATGCCCCTCCGGCCGCCTACGACCCCGATATGCTGATTCTCGTCACCTGCGCAATCTATGACTCGGAAACCGGGCATGACCTTATCGCGCGGGCGATAAGGGACGCGTACAAGGAAGAACGTTCCATCTGGTCCGTCATCATTGGAGAAATAAGCGCCGATGAAAAAAAATCGGCGTACCTCACTAATGTCCTCCGCGATTATATTCCCGAAGGACCGCTCCTCGTACCGTATCTCGATATGGTCAACCTCCATGCCATCGAAGGCGGTATCGACCGACATCCCTTTGCTTCGGAGAAGGGATGTAACGTATTGAAAGCCCTGCTTGAAAATACCGATCCCGGAGAATATAACGGCGCGGTCAGCGCGGCGACGGCGATCCCGTTTCTCGACCGGGTCGACCGGGCCTTCCTCCTGGACATCGCGGTCCATCATCCCGACGTCAATGTCATGATCGAAGGCGCGTGGTCGGGCGTGAAGTCCGGGTTGAAGATATATGCCGATCTGCTTGTCCTGTTCGCAAAAGACTACCGCTACAACTGGAAAGCGGAACGCTACCTCCGGGAGCTGGGTCTTGCCGATATGATCCCCCCCGAAACCGCAGAGGAAGATTTCCGGGCCCTTGCCGAAATGTGCGGGTGGCTTTCCCACCCCCTCGAATACGGCGCCCCCCCGGATGAGGCGGTCATCATCGACAAACGGACCCTCTATTGGCCCCCCGTAAAAGAAAAACGATCCATGTATCTGATACGATACACCTATAAAAACAGAAGCGGCGACCGGCCGGATGAAACCGGCATCGGGTGCGTCGGATCCAAAACATACGCGTTGTTCGGCGTGGACGGATTGCTTTCAATGACACCGCCCGAACTCTACGCGCTGTTCTCTAATCTGGAGTCCGGGGACGAGGACTGGAAAAATGTGGAAAAGGGACTCGAACGCCTCAAAAAACAAAACAATGTGTAGCCTGACGGAAAGGACAAAACGATCATGAAAGACAAAACCCCGGGCCCCGGTCTGGCACTTACCCCCCCCATGGGATGGAATTCCTATAATACCTTCGGATGCGAACCGACTGCAGCCCTCATCACATCAATCGCCGACGCGATCGTCTCAACCGGTCTCAAGGATGCCGGTTATATCTACGTCAATATCGACGACGGCTGGATGACGGCGGAACGGGACGGCAACGGAAACATCGTCACGGACAAGACGAAATTCCCAAACGGATTGAAAGCCTTGACCGATTACATTCATTCACAAGGGTTGAAAGCCGGCATATACCTGGGCTGCGGACTCAGAACCTATGGGGAAAAGGCGGGAAGTTACGGCTACGAACAAAAAGATGCCGACTTTATCGCTTCTGCGGGATTCGATTTTCTCAAATACGACAACAGGAACCTGCCCGAAGACCCCCCCGGCAGGGACATCAGGACCGATTACACGACGATGCGGGACTGTCTCGTCCGTACGGGACGCCAGATGGTCTTCAGTCTCTGCGAACACGGTAAAAGCCGCCCGTGGGAATGGGGCCGCGAGGTAGGCCATCTATGGCGGACCACACAGGATATCAAAGACGGGTATGAAGGGAAGGTATTATGGGGATTGGGCTTCACCGCCATCATCGACGCCACCCGAAACCTCGCACCGTACGCGGGTCCCGGCGGGTGGAACGATCCGGACATGCTTGTCGTCGGACTGAAGGGTTCGATCGATTGGCAGGGGCCGGGGTGCACCTTTGAGGAATACAAAACCCATTTTTCCCTCTGGTGCCTTTCTTCAGCCCCCCTTCTCATCGGATGCGACATACGAACCATGGATGTCGAAACGCGTGAAATTCTCATAAACCGGGAACTTATCGCCGTGGACCAGGATGCGCTGGGAAAACAGGGCGATATCGTTAAAAAGAAAGACAATACCGATATCTGGCTGAAACCCCTGTCCGGGGGCGCGTACGCCGCCGGACTTCACAACCGCGCGGATTCAGTACAATTCGTATCGGTCTCATTCGGCGACCTGGGCCTCAAGGAAACGGGAAAAATGAGGGTGAGGGACCTCTGGGAACACCGCGATCTCCAAAAGGCCGGAAACAAACTTTCCAAACAGCTTCCGCCGCACGGGTGCGCCGTTTTCAAATTGACGCCGGCCGGATAATGCTGATCGTTTGAAAGCAGTCCGGGTTGATTAAGCGTTTTTCACCGCGACAATAAAACGATTCGGCGGATGCTCATAGAGATTCCCGCTTTCGATGATTGAAAATCCACTGGTTTTTATATGCTCTTCCAGTTCGGCAATCGAATAAGGCCTGAAGTAAGGAATGAGCCCCGCTTTCGAAAGCAGGGACATAAGGCGGGTGACGATCGATTTTTTCTCTCCCGTACAGTCGGTCGCGGAGATAAAAAGACCCGAAGGCGGCAGCAATTCGCGTATACGGTCCAATACTCTTCTTGAGTCTTCGATAAAATAGAGGATATTGAACGCACAAACGGCATCGAAGGTCTTCCCGTCGAACCGGGTATCGAAGATATCCGTTACCTCGAACGTTATATTCGTTATAGAGTGATCCACCGCTTTCCGCTTCGCAATCGCGATCATTCTACCGGAAATGTCGATTGCATTGATCTTTTTTACGCACCCGGCGAGTTCGACCGTGACAATACCCGTTCCGCAGGCGAAATCAAGCAGTGTATGCTCGCCTTTCAGATAGCGTTTACTCAGATCGACGGTATCCCGGTATGTTTTTTTGTATCGCACCATCACGCGGCGGTCGTAGCTTCCAGCCGATTTATCCCAGAATTGTGCGGATGTATCCATTTGTTCGACCTCCCGGATTCTATAACGTATTCAGGCTCGATATGTATCGATATTTACACACAACCTTTCTATTCTTGACATACAGATACCTCATTGTCAATCGATTATCAACAATAACGGGCGGCCTTTAATGAAGATGTATGGATACCCCCCGGGGAAAACTCCCCGAAGCGATACCTGAAATCTGCCGAATTATTCGAACAAATAAACGGAACCCGAACTATCCCCATTGTCGTCGTCTCCTCGAGATGAAAGACAAATGCCGAACCTGAAAAACTTCCCTTCGGATTGTCCTGGGCAGCACCGATCACAGCATAATTTCCGGAAATACAGACCGCGCACCCGAATGCATCACCGGCCGTACCGCCGGCCGCCGACAGTTTTGTCGCCATCGGCCATGGTTCCGGAGTCGGCGGCGTTGTCGGAAGCGGATGCCTGCCTCATTACCTCCCGTAAATAAAAGAAAAATACTGATGGCGCTTCTCACCTGAAGTGATCGTCATACCGGGCGAATTCAATACCCATTTTTTCTTGAAGCAATCTTGTTTAAAACAATCACATTTCGTGACACCCTAACAAAACCCCGCTATAAGCCCCACGTAGTATTGGGCAATGAGCAGCGCGTCCACGATATTGATGGTTCCATCGCAGTTGGTGTCCGCGGCCCGATCGTTGAAGTTCGCCGGTTGCAGACCCACGTAATACTGGGCGACCAGAAGGGCGTCCACGATATTGAAATTCCCGTCCATATTGACGTCCCCTATAGTCGTCTGTGGGGGATTCGTCGATGCCGGCGGGGACGTTGCTGCGGGCGGTGAGGTTTGTCCGGTCTGTCCCGTTTTGGAGGCCATACGTGAGGAATGGTTTCTGAACACGGAGAGTTCCGGATCCCCTTCCATGATGCCGAAATTGGTGTCGACCACGCGGTCGGCGTACCACCAGAAGGCGCTTCCCGCGATGTTTTCACTCTCGATGGCTTGAAAAACGGCGGACCAGAAATCCGGCCTGTTCACCTCGTTCGTGTGCGCGTTCCATTCGCCGAGGAAAAAAGGTTTTCCCACAACGTTATGCGAATCATCCGCCCACGCGCGGATAAGCATCTGGGTCGCCCTTGTCACCTCCGGGTCATAATAATCGGTTACCTGGGTGATCGCCCACGGTTCTGTTGTGTATGGATGTGCCGACGTAAAGTCGATCGAGGGGGACTGATGTATGTAAACGAAAGGATTACCCTCGTCGCCGCCGAAGTGGTATTTCGCCTCGTGGCCTTCGATCCCGGTACCCACCATATGGTTCGGATCGAGGCTTTTGATGTACGAAGCCATCTCGTCCACCCACGCCCGCAGGCTTTCCCCTGTACTGTTTTCTCCCGCGTCCTGGTAACGGGGTTCGTTCATCAGTTCCCAGGCAAAAATCGCCGGATCGTTTTTGTAGGCAATATCGGAATAATGATTGACGCGGTTGATGAAATACCGCACGTAATTCTTGTACTGTGTCTTGCATCCGGAATGGGTGAAAAAGCGGGCCTTCGCTTCATGGGAACCCGAATTGAGTCCCTCCCACTGAAGCCGCGTGTTGATGCCGCCGTAGGCTTCCCAGTAGTTTTCCAGCACGATGATGATCCTAATCCCGTGGTTCTTTGCCGATTCCATGATATAATCGAAGAGACAGAATTGCGCCTCGTAATACGATCCCTCCTGCGGTTCGAATCCGTGCCAGCTTTCATGGCTGAATCCCCATGTCCGTAGCACCTTCACCCCGTCATTCGCCATCCGCTGCAAATGTGCGTCGATTCTCTCCTTGTCCATATAGTAGTTTTCGATTCTGTCCGGGTCGGTGGTCTGGGAACCGTCGCCAAAGGTAAAGAGATCGTAGCAGTTCGCGCCGGCAAAATAGAAAGGCCGGCCGTCACAATAAAATTGCATCCCGTTCCTGGAAACAAACCCTCCCGACTGGGCGTACATCGGCATATTTCCGGCAATGATAACGGATACAAAAAATAGAAAAGCTTTATATGTGTATTTCATTTTTTTCTCCTTTATAATCCGACGTAAAAGACCGGAAATCTTTATTAATTGCACGGTGACTCAGTTTTCCCGGTTTCATTCAACCACACAGGAATTAATTCCCTGCGCTTACAACATTCGAGGGTTCGGACTCACCCGCCCCGTTTACCGCGATAACGCGGTAATACCACGTGCCGTTTCCCGTATTATCCGAATACAGCGGAAGCCTCGCGACAAGTTGTCCGTCGTAATTCGTGTTGCCGATATCGGTGACATTCGAGGAAAGGGTGGACCAGTTTCCGCCCGCAGAACCGCTCCGCTGGACGATATAATGGGTCGCGCCCGCCGAGCCCTGCCAGTTGATATCGTTCGGTGACGAAATCGGAAGCAGGACGGGGGCCGGCGGTACCGGTTCAGCCGGGACCGACAGTCCCCGTATCCGGTATGCACCGTTTCTCAGGATCGAGAATATATTCCGTTCGTTCGAATCGAAGCCCGGGTACTGAAGCGAGTCCCCCGAAAAATCCTGATGAAAATAGAACCCCCCGTACCCAGTTCTGAACCGGAGCGACCAGATAAGACATCCCGCCGAACCCGCCGAGATGACCGTATCAACGATATTCTGAACCGAACTGTCCGTCGAATACTCTCCGTAGATGTACGGCTTGCCGGACGACGCCGCGCGCTGTGTGAAGTTCTGGATTTCTCCGTCTGTATAGTGGGTGGTGACGATATCGACATCGGGGCTTGAAAGCGAAACCTGGGGAATTGATTTGTGGCCGCCGTCGATGATGAGGTGGTTGGGATCCCGGCTTTTGATATGGGCCGCCATTTCCGTTATCCAGGTGTCGTTAGCCTTGTCGATTTCGTTTCCCAGCTCCCAGGCCATGATCGCGGGTTCGTCTTTGTATTTCCTCCCGTTGACCGTATTTGTCCTGTCGAGCAGCCATGTAAGAAAATCCTTGAACTTGTTTTTGACCGTCTGTGAGGTCCAGAAATCCCCGCCGCCCGCGACAGCGGCAAACTCGCCGCAACCGCCGAACCATTCCCAGTTGTCGATGATGGGGATGTACATCCTCAACCCCTCTTCCGCCGCGATCGCGATACCGCGGTCGACATCCCGGAACAATTCCTCGTTGTAACTGAGGTTGCCGTTCTGCCCGGTGATATGGGCAAGGTTGTTCTCCACATTTACCCCTCCCTGGACGGAAAAGGTGTATGTCCTGAAGACTTGCCCGCCAAGCCGCTTTACTGTCCGGCACGCGTCGCGCTGTTCGAATTCGGTCACCCGGTGCCACTTGTTCCCGACGGTCGCGGCGCGGTCTTCCAGGATAAAATAATTGGGTATATTGACGGAAACGAAACGGAATTCACGATCGCCGTCATAGAGTCTGGTTCCGGATCTTGTAATGAAGTTCATGGTCACCGCGGGAGGTGAAGTTGGGGGCGGTGTCGTCCCGCACGGAAATGAATCGATCAGTCCCACGTAATACCGGGCGACCTGAAGGGCGTCGACGATATCGACGTCCCCATCGCAGTCCACATCGGCATAAGACTGATTGAAATTGGAAGGATAAAGCCCCACATAATACTGTGCGATTAAAAGCGCATCGACGATATCGATGCCGCCGCTTTCATTCACATCCCCAAGCTCCGCCGGATAGAGTGAAATTATAGGAATAAAACAGAAAAAAAGAATCGATAATATACGCGAAAAACCGTTTTTCTTTTTTTTATTGTATTTCATAATTGACTCCTTTTTGTTATGATACCGAAAGCTAAACCGGTTTAGTAACATGTTAAAAAAAATAAGTCCGACAATTGCCGTTCATACTACCACGTTCCATTGATCACTGCAATAAGCTTTTTCCGTATAAATCATGAGGCCATTCATCTCTTACCCCATCGGCGATGAGACCGATGAGGGAAACCTCAGGATATTCCGGAGTCGGGTCGTACGAAAATCAAGGGTATGTCCGGGAGTCGTCAAGCCTAATAAACCAGGTCTACCGTTCTTACAACGGATCGATAGTCGCTATATGATTCAGCGTCGCGTACTTGATTCCGGGTTGTTCGGAAAAGACGGCGATCCATTCCGATTCTTCACCCACAGGGACATCGACAAGGCCCCATTTATTCGCAACGACATACTCGACGATGAGAAGCGCCTCTATTGAACCGATAAGTGCTTCCGCCTCCGCCTCCGTTCCGGTAATGTGCGCGATAATGTAGGTCTTGCCGGACTCACCGCCGGAATATCCCCGCAACTCCGCCCAGGCGACAATCGAATACGATTCAAGAAGTTCGCTGTAGTAGTCGGGATCGCCGTCCACTTCCAGCCAGATCGAAAAGGATTCCGGAAAGTGTTGCTCCCACTCGAGGTCAAACGAAGCGACAAGTTCGTCCGCTTCTTCGAGGGTGACCTCATCAAGAAAACCGACGATAATCTCGCCCGGAACGTAGAGAGGAAGCGGACCCGGCGTCGGTTCTTCACAAACCAGCCCGGACAGCAATCCCACGTAATATTGCGCCACGCGCAGGGCGTCGACGATATTGACCGCCCCGTCGCAATTGACATCGGATTGGTCGAGATCGATCTCATCGGTATTTCCCACATAATACCGGGCGATGATCAGGGCATCGACGATTGTGACATCGCCGTCGCCGTTCGCGTCGCCCCTCGATGACTGGGCGTATATCCCGATTGTTCCCGACAGAAAAAAAATAAACAGGCAAATCGCCAATGGCTGCCAATGAGTTCTATTTTGTACCATTTTTCCAGCCTCCTTTATTATATCGACTAATTATATCTCACCGCGGAACGAAAGTCAAATGGCAATTCACTACTTCGTCGGATCGAGCACCCTGCCCGCGAAAAGTATCGCGCCTGTCGTTCTTGAACGGATGACGAAAATAAACGGCCGGTTTACGACAATTGTCATTGGCGGGGGCTCGGAAGGCGGTCCAATGGTCGCCCCGGTCGCGGCCGTTGCCTCCGTTCCGTTTTCGTCGACCGCGATCGTCGCCTTGTGAATGACATCATAAATCATGAGTTTTTCATGCGTGGTAATCCCGTCTAAATTCGCCGCATCCGTAAAAGCGTCCGTCATCCCGAGATCGGAAAGGGTATCCTTTATCGAACCGCCCCATCCGAAATTGAATTTCGGCATGGTAAATTCCAGCATTTTATCCTCCGTATTCGCGTATATCATCTCACCGAGTGTTTCCGGGGTGAGGGATGATTCGATTTCCCCGAACCTGCCCGTTTCGGGAAGCAGGATCACCATTGAATAATTCCAGTTGTAAAAATCAAGATAACCGACTTTATACATTCCGGGGACTTCCTTTCCATTTCCACGTACGCGTCTGTTGTACATCATCTCTGCGGTGACCGTTGTTCCGTCAAGAAGCGTGAATATTCCCGGCGCGGTATTTGCAGGATCGAATTTGGTATGCCATTCAGACTTGAAATAAAGTGTATTGGCTATTATCAGCCTGACATTCGATTTGATATCACCCTGTCTGAATAATTCGTCGATTTTACCTTCCGTTCTTTCAGCTACCCATTCATTGATCGCCGTCCGGCATAATTCGGGATCGGATAAGAAATCAACCGCGTGCATACCGGCGTCGTAATTGACGGCCAGAATATCGAGAAAGTCATCGAGAAATGGATACCCGGTCTGTCCCCACAAGCTGTTTGCGGTATTGACGACACACAGATCGACCGGCTCGCCATCGATCGTCTTTGAGATTCTTTTAGGCAACTCCAGATCGAGGGCATTGAAAGCATTATGAAGCCTGTCCCGGCCGAGTGTAAAATGCATCACGTTGGCGATCTGGCTTTCCGTCGACCCCCTCGCCCCGGCGCAGCACATGGCCATCACGACCGAAATACTGTGCGGCGAGAAAACGATATTCTCTTCCGAACCGGCGATCATGCGGTAAAAATCAAGTGCGAACGCGGTATTTCCGTTTACAAGCCCGGCGAGTTCCCCGTCTTCGGTTTCTGGGCTTGTGTTTCTCTCCAGATCGGAGCGGACAAGCTCGTAACCCTGGACGCGCGCCGGGAATTCGGAAATAATCCCGACATAGTATTGGGCGATCAAGAGGGCGTCCACGATATTGACCGTACCGTTCCCGTCCACATCGGCGAGTCCGCTGTCGATTTCTACGAATCCGCTCCCCACGTAATATTGGGCCACAAGCAGAGCGTCGACAATATCGATACTTCCGCTGTCGTTGACGTCGCCAAGCAATCCCGCATCCTGGCAGAAAAGAACAACGGCGGGGGATATGACCATGAAAAAAACAAGAAGGCAAACCGGTTTTTTCATAAATCTTTCACTCCGTTTACTTTTTGTTGTTATCATATAGACGAAAAGTATATCATAACAAGGAGTCATGTCGACCGCGTGGGTAGGATCGGACATTGATGGAAACCAAAAAGCGCCTGTAATCGATAATCGTCCGCAATGGATTCTTGCCATCACCCTCACTCACATGCTATCATATACGGCGATCGGGAATCCGAGAGCATAAGGAGTTGCCATGAAACGTCCTGCGTCACCAGTCATTGTGCTTTTAATCTTTGCCATACTTTTTTTCTCCTGCCTCCACACCGCAACGGATGAAAAACCGCAAAAACCGGCCACCCTCCAAAAACACCACCCCACCATGCGGGTTCTGGACAGATTTCTCTACACCGCCTTTAATGAAAAAGTGATCCTGCGCGGGATCAACAAGATGATTATCTGGACGGACAGGGACGGCATCCCCGCGTTCTCCGAAATCGCCAGAACCGGTGCGAATTGCGTCCGTATCGTCTGGCTTACCGAAGGGGCGGCCGGGGAACTCGATACCGCGATCGCCAACTGCATCGCGGAAAAGATGATACCGATGATCGAACTCCACGACGCAACCGGCGCCTGGGACAAACTTCCCGAATGTGCCGCCTACTGGAGTTCTCCGGAAATAGCCGGGGTCATTCGCAAACACGAGGAGTATCTCCTGGTCAATATCGCCAATGAGGTGGGGGACGCTTCAATTCAGAAAAGGCAATTTATCGATGATTACACAAAAGCCGTTCTGCGCATGAGAGAAGCGGGGATTCGTACCCCGATCATCATCGATTCATCTGACTGGGGAAAGGATATCGACATGCTTCAGGCGTGCGGTTTTCCCCTGATCGAGGCAGATCCCATCCACAACCTCGTCTTTTCCGTGCATATGTGGTGGCCGTCAATGTGGGGGTACGACGAACGGAAGGTACAAGAGGAAATAAAGGAAACGGTCGATATGCACCTCCCATTAATAGTCGGCGAGTTCGGCAATATGTGGGAGGAGACCGATGGGGGACAGATCCCGTTCCGCTTGATCATCTCCGAATGCGAGAAAAACGAAATCGGATGGCTTGCATGGTCGTGGGGACCGGGCAACAAGCCCCAGCGGTGGCTCGATATGACAAAATCCGGGCATTTCAGCTCGCTTTCCGGGTGGGGACTGGAGGTGGCGGTGACACATCGATACGGCATCAAAAACACCTCGAAAAAACCCGCATCGCTCGGGGGGACCGTCCTTCCGGGGCCGGTGCCCGATCCGGCGGCATGGCGGGCCAACATGGAATCATGGCTAGCCGGTAAGATCGAATAATCCGATAACTCCGGACACCGGAACAAGGAGGAGAGTTATGAACGAAAAAATCGTGATCAACATCGGCAGTGTACAAAAGACACTTCTGCTGCCCCTCTGGGGAAGGGCGGTCGAATCGAAAAAGGAGAACCCGAGACTGATCGACAGAAAGGCGGTCGAAATCATCGAGCGTATCGATTATGATTTTTCCGTCATCGCGAAAAATATCAGCTTTATTTCCCAGATGGCGTGGGTCGCACGAAGTCTTCACATCGACAATGTCATTCGCGGCTTTATACAAAGAAATCCCGACGGCGCCGTCGTCAATATCGGATGCGGCCTGGATACGACATACGAACGCATGAACAATGACGGACCGTTCTTTTACGACCTCGATCTTCCCGACGTCACGGACCTGAGGGAGAACTTTTTCCGCGACAGTAAAAAAAGAAAAACGATTTCGTGCTCCTTTCTTGAAACTGACTGGTTCCGGCAGATTGAAAAAAAAGGCAGCGTCCTCTTCGTTGCCGCCGGGGTTTTCTATTATTTCAGCGAAAGCGAATTAAAAAAATTTTTAATATCATTAGCGGATCATTTCGTGAGTTGCGAAATGTTTTTCGACGCCGCATCGCCTTTGGGCGTGCGGACGGCGAACGAGAAAGTACTCAAAAGCGGCGGCATGGATGCGGGCGCGATGCTTAGCTGGGGAATAAAGTCGGGGAAAGAAATCGAAAGCTGGGACGACCGGATCACCCTCCTCGATGAGTTTCCCATGTTCAGGGGTTTTAGAAAAAGCTACCCCTTCAAAATCAGATACGGATTATGGTTGTCCGATGTCCTTAAAATCATGTCGATGGTGCATCTGCGGATCGGGGGGTGATGACGGAAAATCATAAAAAAGCAATCAGGAAACTCATCTCACTCAACGAAGCAGATCCGGCCGTCGTCGCTCTTATTCTCTGCGGTTCCTGCGCCGCCGGAACGGCAAAAGCGACATCCGATGTGGATCTGTACAAAGTGGTTACCGAGGAAGCGTTTTTCCAGGTCGAAAAAGAAAAGGCCTATTTCTACGGCAGCTGGGACCCGGAGGAGTATTTCGGGGTCGAGATCGACGGTAAGATTGTCGGAATTGATTTTCTCTATGACGCGGTCGTCAATGCGAACGAACCCACCCGCGCTTCGTTTCTTGCGGCACGCGCGCTTTTTTCGCATGAAAGAAGCATCGACACCTTGATTAAAAAAATCGCCGTATACCCCGAATTGGAACGCGATAAAAAAATCAGGGCTTTCTATGCGTATGTCAAACATTACCGCTACACCTGCGAGGGGTCTTTTAAAAGCGGCAATAGCTTTCATGCCGCCCACTGTGCCATGGAACTGATTTTTTTCGCCGCCCGTCTCGTGCTCGCCCACAACCGAGTCCTCTTTCCCTGTCACAAATCACTTTTCGATGCGGTCGCCCGTTGTACGGACATGCCCGATGATTTTATCGGTCGATCTTCTCACCTCCTCCGCCATATCGATTATCAATCGGTGGTCGACTATTACGATACGGTGGCCGGCTATTTTTCGGCTTATGATTATCCGGATACCGAACGAATCGGTCTTATTCTGGAAAACGAATGGACATGGCACACAAAAAAAATGACGATAAGCGAATGGTAAAGGATGTAAAACGATAAAGCTGTCGTGAGGAGAAAAAATGGGTCGACTGGTAAAAGGCGGCAAGTATGTCTTCGGGTGGTCGATTGTCGGCAAAAACGGGAGCATCACCGTCCCGCCCGAGGCCGGAGTATCATACGGACTGCATCCACACACAAAAATATATGTGTTGCCGGGGAGTAAAACATCGAAAGGATTCGCCATAACGACACCGGACCTGATAAAAAAAAGCGTTTTGGTCAATATGATAACGTCCCTACCCGATGTCTTCCATTTTAAACGATTACCAGGCGGATTTATGACATATAACGACAAGACAGTCACCTGGTCCAAAATCGACGGCCGGCTTATTTTCCGGATCGAACACCCGATCCTGGAAAAGTATTCAGTGCACGCCGGGGACAGGCTTCTTGCCGGCAGGGGAAGCCGGTATGCCCTCGCCTTTATAAAAGAAGGGAAAATCATCGAGGAAGCCCTCAAACATCCCGAATTGCCGGTATTCGGATAGACCCTGCCCCTCATGTTGTGCGTCCGCCGGTTTTATGATACCATCGCAATCATCGCGCCCTCGGACATTCCATGGCAGACAGAGCGAAAAAATCGGTCGAACCCGATAGGGCTACGATATATTAATGAAGAGGATATCTCTGTTTTGAATCATACCGATATTGTTGCCGACAGTTATTACATTCATGATATTCCGGTTACGACATCGTATAAAAAAACGGCATTCAGAATGCCCGTTGTCATCTTTTCCCACGGATTCACGCGAAGCAAGGAAGATTTCACCGGAGAACTTCTCGAATACGCAAAGCGCGGGATATACGGCATTGCCCTCGACAACAGGGGGCACGGTGAAAGAAAGGAAAAAAAATTTTTCGAGGTTGCCATGGAGGCCGGCGGACTCAATATTCTCACGGTGAGGGAATTGATCGATGCAACGGCGAAAGACATTCCCATTATTATCGATTATCTTAAGGACGAGCCGTATGTCGATATCGAACGAATCGGGGTATACGGCGTTTCGATGGGGGGATTCACCGCATTCCGCGCCGTTACCCTCGACGACAGAATAAAGGCAGCCGCACCGGTGATCGCCTCGCCTGTCTGGGACGAGTTTCCGAAAGGAAACGGGCTGGTCGACACGCCGGAATTAAGGCAGCGTCTCGGAGAATTTGCACGGAAAAAGGAACCGGTCAACCTTAAGGACAAATTCCACAACAAACACATCCTCATTCAGATCGGAAAAGACGATCCCCATTTCGATCCGGACAAGGTGCGTTCGTTTGCGGAAGACGTTATAACGCATAACACCGTTCCCGGCCGGATGCAATTGAAGGAATATGCCAATGTCGCGCACGAAGTAACGGACGAGATGAGAGCAACGGTAATGGAATGGATGACAGAGGTATTATAGTATGATTTTCTGAGACAACGGTGGAAATTATGTGTATTGAACAACAGGAGAGCATCTAATGGCTTATATCATTATTGTGGAAGACAACGACGCGATTCGCGAAGCGGCCGTATCCTATCTTTCACTCGAAGACCACCGGGTTGCCGAGTTCAGGGGCACAACGGGTGTTCTCGATGCAGTTTCCGCCAATCCGCCCGATCTCGTCATTCTCGACGTCATGCTTCCTGACGGCAACGGTTTCAAACTCGCCCGGGATATCAGGAAATCCTTTGACATGCCGATTGTTTTTCTCACGGCAAAAACATCGGAAACGGACAGAATCACCGGTTTTGAAATCGGGGGGGACGATTATATCGTCAAACCATTTTCACCGCGGGAACTCGTTCTCCGGGTAACGGCCATCCTCAAACGAAGCGGTAAAAAGGAGGGGAAAATCGAATCGGGATACTGGCGTCTCGATAAACAGGTGCTGGCTTTGCGTCCGGATTCGCATAAAATAACGGTGGAAGAAAAGGACATCGATCTCACCTCATCCGAATGGGAAATTTTAGTCTATCTGATTCAACAGGAGGGCATCGTGGTCTCGAGGGAACGACTTCTATCCCAAAGCCTTCATTATATAACCGGAGATTCCGCGCGAACGATCGACACCCACATCAAAAACATAAGGATAAAACTGGGAAACCCCGCCTGGATAGAAACAGTGCGCGGGTACGGATACAGATTCGCGGGAGAAAAGCAGTGAATACGATATTTACCCGCACCATGTTCGTCATCGTCATCGCCTTTTTGCTGTTTCTGGCAATACTCTGGTTCGTTTTTACAACCGGAATCGGGATGTCCTTTCAGGCCTGGCAAAAGGATCAGGATGAGACATTGATACAAAACCTGAAGGAAATCCTGGACTCCATCACATCTCCTTCCGGATCTCCATCCCCCCGGGAACTCCATGAGGCCCTCCGTTTTCTCGTTCCAGAACGGGGCTACGTCATTCTTTTTGACACCGAAGGACGGGTTATTACGGGATATCGGAAGACTTCGTCCGGGTACCAGGCCGGCACGGAAGGCAACTGGTTGCACAATTACCTTCGGCAGCATCCCGATGATATCGTCCGCCATCCCCTTGATCCGCAACATCCTGAAAAAGGCTCCTTTACTTTCGGCATCATCGGTGAAGGAAACAGAAGCGGTGAAAATAAAAAACTCGTATCGTCTCTCACATTGACCGCGGCGGTGGGAATCGGCCTTTCTTTTTTATTTTCTTTTCTGTTTGCCGTCATTTTCTCTACATTTCTTTCGCGAATCGCAAACCGGCTGGTCAGGGGTATCGAAGCGATCGCCGCGGGCGATTTGCTCTATGAAATTAAGGAAACCGGCATCAGGGAAATCGAACAAATTGCCGCATCCGCAAACGCACTCGGAAAAAAACTGGATGAAGAACAACGGCTCAGGACTCAGTGGACCAACGACATCACCCATGATTTACGCACCCCGCTCGGGGCACTCCGCGCCCAGCTTGAAGGAATGCGGGACGGGGTCTTGAATCCCCTTCCTTCACGATTTGATCTCCTTCTCGCAGAACTTCGCAGGATCGAGGAACTGGTAAACGATTTTAACGAACTCGTGGCACTCGAATCACCGGAAATGAACCTGCATCGGGAAAATATCGACGTTTCCGATTTTCTGAACGAATTGACCGACATGTTTTCATTATGGGCCGAAAAGAAAAAGGTAATCCTCGAAACACGGATTCCGGCAGAAGGGAAGGCCGGATTGTCGCTATGCGGCGACAGGCGCCTCCTCCTTCGCGCGGCGTCTAACCTCATCGATAACGCCGTCCGGTACGCGAATGAGGGCGGAACGGTTGAACTCGCAGCCGTGTATGGCGGCGGTTCTTTCGTCTTCTCCGTATTCAATACCGGGACATCCATTCCGGACCGCGAAATTCCCCTTGTTTTTAACAGATTCTATCGGGGAGAGTTCGCGCGTCATACCCAAGGGTCAGGGCTGGGACTCGCGATAACCAAAAGAATCGTCGACCTCCACGGCGGGACTATCCGAATCGAAAGCGGGGAGGGCAAAGGGACGAAGGTGATTATAGAATTACCCGGAACGGTTCCGGCAGACTGATAAATTATAGCATATATCGGTTTTTTATTTCCATTTATTAAATAAATCAAAGCAGCAGGCAGTTTCCATGCGTTATATAGTATATGAGACCAATTAATCAAGGAGTGTTACATGATACAATCAGGACTGCATGAATTCCATTTTATAATGACGAATATAATGAGAGAGAAGCTGCACAACCTTAAATTGTTCGGTTCGATGCGTTCGTTATCCGCCATAATTGTCAGGATATTGTCCTGTATCGATCCTTTGATTATAAAGGAACATAAATGGGGAAAACAACGGATGAGCCGGTATCAATCGGTCTCACACAATCCCTGTGAAACGCGGGAACACATGCATGTCTATTTATCAGAGGATATGTATCGGAAGATCAAACTGCTGCATGCTGATTTGAATTGTTTTAGTATTGCGCAATTGGTGAGGGGGTTGCTGGAGTTGTTTTTGACGATGGTGGAGAGATATGGAAATAAAGTAATCGAAGAATTTGAGAAAAAATTTAGGCAATGGAGTAGTGAGGAGAGAAGATTACAGCAGTCATCTCGAAGGAATTTACGACAATTGTTTACGATAATCCAACACCTACCTAGGCAAAATAGATTAATTTCTCTATATATGAATCATTATATGCCATTTTGGATACTTCTTCTTTAGAAAATCCATAACAGACAGATACTCCTTCCTGCTATCCTTCACACAATCTTCACACACCCTCCGGGAAGTCTTCACACCCATGGTGGATATTAAGGATATATCATCTGAAGGAGGTTGATGATGAAAAACAAAGCCAGACTTAACTATATTGTGGATATTGTCATCGGGATAGGATTTATCGTCTCGATCGTATCCGGGTTTGTCCTTTTATTTTCGCCGCAGGGCGGCTATATGGGCGGACGAAATCCCGGTTTCGGGGGTGACCTGCTTTTTTTCGGCAAGCAATTCTGGAAAGATATCCATAACTGGTCTAGTATCGCCATGGCCGCCGGTGTGCTGGGCCATATCATCCTGCATTGGAAATGGTTTGTCTGCATGACAACATCATTATTTAAAACAAAGAAAAGACAGGATTGCCCTGTCTGATAGAGGAGGTGTCACATGAAAACGAACGATAAAGCAATCATTATAATTTTAGTATTGCTACTCCTTGCCGCGGGTTTTCTTTTTGCCGGTGGTAATGGCCGGACGGGAAACGGGGGAGTCGGTGGAACGAATGATGAAAGTGGTTATGATTTGGAGAATTATCCGCCGGAATTCCTGTCGCCTGAGGAAGAAGCCGGCCTTAAAAAAATGTATGAAGAAGAAAAACTCGCCCGTGATGTTTATCGCGCGCTGTATGAGAAATGGAATATACCGATATTCGCAAACATTGCGGCAAGCGAACAGACCCATATCGATGCAGTGGGCAGCCTTCTCGATCGATACGGAATCACCGGGGTTACGGATCAGTCGGTCACGGGTATTTTTGACGATCCCGGGCTTGCCGCACTCTACGACAATTTAACTGCCGCCGGATCGAAGGATATTGTCGGCGCGCTAAAGGTGGGCGCCAAGATCGAAGACCTCGACATCTTCGACCTTGAACAGTTGAGGACAGCAACCGACAACAGGGATATAAAAATCGTCTACGCGAATCTTCAGAAAGGCTCGAGAAACCACATGCGGTCATTTTACAGTCAAATCCAAAGATATAACGGTACCTACGAAGCCGCCTATATCAGTGACGATTATCTGAATAAAATTATAACGACGCCGCAGGAAAAGGGAGCAATAACGGATCCGGATTATATCTTCTGACACGTACGATAAAATGAAAAAAGGGGCCGGCTGATAAACGGGCGGCCCTTTTTTATGGAATTATGTTTTATTCCCGTCATCAAAACAAAAGATAAAACGTTCGGTCCCCATCCCGCTTGTTAGAAAACGTTCTTTTCTGCTTCCGAGAAGGCGTTGTGTCCAATCGGTAAAACCGCCGTCGACAACAAGAAACTCCTCCCCTTTCCCGTTTCGGATATATATCCGGTAGCCGGCACCGGAATAATAACCGGCACCTTCCGTTCTCTCCCGATCGAGCGATATCCGTACATCTGGAATACGACCGGAGAGGGGGGCGGCAACCCCGGATTCAAGGGCCGGGATTCTGATACGGTCGAAAGCGGTGAGTGCGACCCGTGTGTCTCCAGGTGAAAAATCCCTTTTTTTTAACGCAGTTATCAGGTCAATAAAAAAACCGATATGTTCGCAAAGGGCGGTGATCTCGAAACCGAATGATCCGGTGTCTCTTCCGGCTGTCACCATTCCGAACAGGCGGAAGTGGGAAAAGGACGCCGCACCTGAAAAAAGTTGCGGCCGCAGGAGACGGTGGCTTGCGCAACGTTTCACCTGCATCATTTTACTTTTTTCCGATTTGAGATATTCCCTCCTCACCAGCGCCGATTCGAGTGCGAGCACGTTCGTCGCATCAGAACAGACTTCATTATTGCGTATTGTCGCTACGACATTATATTGATCGACGGGACCCAATATCGAACACGAACCGAGAGGGGCGACCGGGGAAAGTTCCAGCACCTCGTATTCTTCGGGCAGAAGGGAAAAGGCGATCATGTCCAGATCCATCATACGCCGGGGGGAAACCATCGCCGGCCGGACGAATCTGCTTTCCTCGTATTGCCGCAGCACCCGCGAAGGCGTTAACCCTCCCGCCCTCCTTTTGTAGACTTCAAGCAAAAGACTCTGGAGATCGGGGGGCGACAAGCGGCGTGAGAGGATTTCAACGAGCCGACCGTTTCCGGCACTTTTGAGTATCCGGTTCAGGATATCTTTTTTCATACCTTCCATTTTACCGATAGATGGTTTCAATCACAAGGGGGAGGAGTTTACTCCCATTGCCGTCTCTACCGAAACCAAATCGTTTTCAACAGTAGAAGTGAACAACAAAAATTTTCCGAAAAAATAACCCGCCTGCATGGCAGACGGATTTCCTTATACAACGAAACGAATTACAGAACGTCACAACTCAATGACTATTTTCTCCAATCCTTGATTTTTCCAATGGCATCGATGTCCTCATGGACGCTGCCATTGACAATATAGGGACGAAATTTATAAGCCGTACACCCGCCCTCCTGGTTTCCTTCGACGGTACAAACCCAACCGAGTGTCGGGGAAACCGCAACGGCGATTGCCGAATGGGATTTTTCCCCGGCACTACCGGTCAACGCAAGATAATCGCCGGGGTAGATTGTGTTGCCGTTTACCTGTCCTTTCGAGGTCACAAGCCATTGACCATAATCCCTGAAAAAATCCCTGAATTTATCGACTGTGGTAACCTTTCTCAGCATATTCCAGGCCTGGAAGTAATCGCTGTATATCCCGGATTCGAGATACACATACCGGGCAAACTCGCTGCACCATTTGGCATCCGGTTTCGCTCCATACCGGCTTTTCGCCTCCGCACCGCAATAGCCTGTCTTTACTTCATTTAAGCCGACATTCAAGACCAGCGTGCGGAACTCTTCAACGGTCTTTTTTGACCGGGCATTATCATTGGAAACGATCATGAGGTTGATATCGTTTACCAATTCCGTATACGGTAAATAAATATAGCGGCCGGCGAACCATAACGCCGCCTCCCGTGTTCCGAACTCTGGATTGCTGAAGATGTAACCGTACTCGAATTTATTGTACCGTACCGATTCATAAAGCCCTTCATCGGTGATGGGAAAACCCAGCCAGCTTCGCTCCCATCCTATCTGTCCCCACCTGTTCATGATATCACCCCGAACATAATGTGCGCCCGTCGATGAAGTCCAGTATATGCATCCATTCTGAAAAAAATTGTATCTGCCCCTTCCGTCAGGGCACCCGTATTCATCGGTGACCGGATATCCCAAAATACTGGCGACATTTCCCATTCCGTTCCATTTCGAATATATGGCCCCGTAAATCGCATGCGCACCCGATGACGGCGACCAGAAAATGTACCCGCCCTGGAACGCGTTAAACCGTCCTGAAAAATTTGATGTATTGAGTTCGTCCGTGGTCGGATAGCCCAGAAAACCGTTCTCCCATCCGTATTCCCCCCATTTGGTAAAAATCGCCCCATATACCATATGCACTCCCGCATCCGGATGATTGTAGATGTAACCGCCCGCATACCGCCTGAAAACCCCGCATTCTTTGAGAACGTAATAATCCGATGTCGGATCCCCGAGGAACGAGTTCGCCTTTCGCTTGTTGTCGATCTCCGCCTTTGCGAGGTACTGACAGGAATAGGTGCAATTGGTTTTACAGGCCGTCGGATAGTAGCCGGTTTTGCTTTCAGCTTCATTGTCGGTCTCGAGTGTTTGAATTATTTCCTCATTGTCCAGATGACATGAACTCAACATGGCAAATGCGGAAAGAATCATGATACCCGTTACGATTCGTTTCATTCTGAAACCTCCTTTATTCTTATCGAATATTATAAAGACAGATACCATACCGGTCCTGTCACGGAATATTGTGCCGCCGGAACTCCGATCACGATAATTCCGGCAGATTCAAATACATGAGATATCAGTATAGAATTAAAAGCAAAAACAGTCGACCGCATATATCAGATTGGACACATTTTTTAACTACGAAATTGATATTTTCTTGGTGATTTCAGTGTTGTTTATTAAACACTACCCTATATTATGAATAACAAAGGGCCGCCCCTTCGGACGGCCCAGTTCTTTCGTATTTCCGTTGTTATCGATACCAGGCAGCCGCCTGTTTTGAATCAGCAGAATGAAGTGACGATACCCACATAGTACTGGGCGATGCGGAGGGCATCGACGATGTTCACCGTTCCGTCGCAGTTCGCGTCCGCCGCGCATTCGTAGTAATTGGCCGGTTCCAGTCCGACATAGGCCTGGGCGGTGACGAGGGCGTCGACGATATTGATCGTGCCGTCGCAATTCACGTCCCCGATTTCACACGGACAGTTTCCCGGCGGATTGGTCGTTGTCGGCGGTGTTGTCGCTGTCGGGGGTGTCGTTACCGTCGGGGGCGTCGTTGCCGACGGAGGCGTTGTCGCACCTCCCGATGATCCCGGTTCGTTGCCGTAAACGAGGGCATCATTCAAATAAATCGGGATATTCTCTGTAAGTTCCATCGATTTTGTGAGTCCTTCACGGCTCGGGTCGTTTGTCGGGTCCCAGTGATATTCATATGCGGCATCCTGGGCGTTTATCAGACCGAATTGCAGTTCCCGGTCGCCGAAAAGCGGAACATTCGACCAGTCGATCTCGACATAATAGAGGTTCCCCGACCCGGCGGAAAACGGCCCGTTCACCGGGGCGGCAATACCGTCCATGGTTTTCGCTTCATCGTAGTAGATATCAATGGATATATCGCCGATATCCTGGCCCGCGTCGACCAGTTCGCTGATGTCGAAGTAATACCTGCATGTCAATCCGGTTTCAAACCGCGGCGGGTGCACCGGCTGGCAATCGATCTGGACAGTCACCTGGGTGCGCGCGTTGTTTTCCTGTTCCAGTTTCGCCCGCATGAGGTATTCCTCTACCGGCGGTTCGGATGGCGGGAAATCGGCAAGCGGTTTGTGATCCATGCCGTAATAGTAGACATGGCCCGCGAGCGCGCCGACAAATCCCGCGTTGTAATCGATGGCGACTTCGTTATAGATATAATCCCAGATATCGTCGTTATGATCATCCTGGAGATCCGGTCCGCCGACCAGGGCGCCCCAGAGGGTGTGTTTGTGTTCCGGCGGATTGTCCGGGCTGTTGGTCGTCGAGCCGTGTGCCGCGCGGTGGTGGGGATGCTGGGCGTACTTTTCGCCGTACCCGACTTCATAGGAAAGACCGAGGGGGTTGTCGCCGAGGAGGTATTCCATCTGGCCCCGCGCCCAGTCGGCGAAATCCGTTCTTCCCGTGTATTTTCTGTACACGAGGCATTGAAGCTGCGCGGCGGCGTTGTACCGCGCCGAACCCCAGCCGTTCAGAAAGGCATATCCGGCGGGAGAACGCGCGAGGAAATTCGTGTCGCCCGGGTCCTCATGATCGATCCCCGCCCAGTATTCGCAGTTCCATCTGAAAAACCACCAGTGCTGGGAATCGTCGGTAATCGGGGCGAGTTTCGCGAATACACCGCCCCAGACCGTATCCCACGAGTGAACCCAGATGTTCTGCCAGTCGTCTTCGGGATTCATCACGATCTTTTTCAGATAACCGGTGTATTGTCCCGCCGAATCCACGGAAAGGATATCTTCGATGTAATCATAATTATCGGTTGCAATATAAAGCCAGACGGCGCCCCAGCTCATCTGGTCTTCATCGAAACTCGAATTATAAAAGCCGCCGTCATACCCGAGACCCCTTTTGGCAACGGCATGGGCGTACAATTCCTTTGCCGCAGTCAGACACTTTGTCGCATACGCCGAGTCTTCGTCCTGAAGGATAAGGTACATGATGGCAAGGGCCGCAGCGGCCTGTGAAGCCTGGTCGCTGGCGGGATGGGTATCTGTCGCATAAGAAGGCCGCTCAAAATCTTCCGTTTTCTGAAGTTCAGGCGGGCCCCAGTAGTTGTGATCGACCGATCCCTCACCGACATGATAGATAAATCGGGAACCGTTCCAGCACCTGAGGAAATAATCGGAAAACCACCGCAATATTTCCATAATGTGTTCGTATTCATCTATCTGGACAAAAGCGTCCTTGAACTCATAGACACCCCATGCAAGGGTCGACGCCGCATACGACTGCGGAAGTCCGAACTTGACATGATCGCCCGCATCATGGAAACCGCCGTAATACACATCGTCCGTATGGCAGTCGCCGCGCCATTCGAGACGGCCGCCCGTGACGCCGGGGCCGCATTTTTCCGCATCATAGAAATAAATCGATTTTTGAAGTGCTTCGGCAAAGTTTTGCGCCATTAGAGTGGTTACGGTCATAAAAAATAGAATTACCACCAAAAAAACCACCGGTCGCATGTGATGCTGTTTCATTTTTTTTCTCCTTTTTTACTTTTTTATGCTTTTTTTAAGCTGTTTTTACGTCGCTTGCGGGAAATATTGTATCATGAAATAAAAGATAATTCAAGTATATTCTTGGCAGGGAACTCACGCCGACCTGATAACCTCATGAACGTGCCGGATATACCGGTTAATGATCACCGAGTCCATGATATGATCGGAAAAAACGGCCTCTTCAAAGGTATCTGCAATAAAAATCAAGGCATCACCCATCTCAGGCCGCCTTTCAATCACCGAAATGATATATTCTTTTGGTCCGAGTGAGGGATGATAACCGATACGCCGTTTACAACCCCATTTGATCAGGGTGGAAAACGCACGAAGAACGCGGTTTTTCTGGACCGTCTTCCTGATACCGATCCTTTTTCGTTTTGGACCGATATCCTGCCTTCCGGGTACGGCAGCGTCAACAGCCCGCTTTTCACGGGGACGGAAAAGTGAACGCAGCGTACGGCCGATCTGACGCCCGGTCTTTCCGATCAGCAATATAAGCGCCTTGAGTTTTTTCCGGATCAGTCTGAACGGGTGGATACCCCTTGAAAGTCCGCTTATTCCCTTTTCGAAAAGGGGTTTGAACAGAAACCAGAGGAGAAGAATACCAAGCAGGATCAAGATACTGATCCCCAGAATTTCAATGATGAAAGACAAATCGAATCCCGTTTGTATTCCCTCGATATTGGGATCGAAGGGAAAGGGGTCGGGGCCTTCGGGAAGCGTTTCCCCGCCCGGATAATCTGGAATTCCGCCGGCGAGCCTGGGGGCCGGCAAAAGGCTCAATAACCAGGAAAAAAATCCGGCAATGTCGGCGGGTGAAAAAAGGGCGTCGTCCCTTGAAAAGGGGACGACCAGAAGCAGACATAGAAGAAGCACTATTATAAAAAGCGCTATCCTCCGTTGTTTGAACCTGCCGCTGATACCAAAACTCTCATTATAATATCGGTATTCATCAATACAGATGGTAATGATGATATCTACTATCACTCCGGCGAACATCACAACGACACAGAAAATCAGCGTGACAATCCGCAACGCTATTCCGATAACATGAAGCAAGGCGACGGCAAAAATAAAAAGAAAGAGTATGACATTGATCATGGAACGCAGCCGCTTGAGGCTGAGATACGAATCCCGGCCGGGGTACCTCTCGGCTGCCTCTTTACTGTTGCCGGAAGATTCCCGTCTTTTTTTCACATAGTACATATAGATGATATATTCTTTCCATCGCGCGGACATGGAAAAGGCAACGATCCATCCGAGTGTCACAATGAGTGCCGGATAGGTAATATACATGAGGGAGTCACGAAGAAGAAAGACGAAAATTCCCGCCACAAAAAGATAAACAAAGATATTGACTCTGAGGATCGAGGACACCTCCCAGCGGTATCTGACGGCGAGTGAAAAGGAGACGGCGACGACGATTGTCGCGACTGCCGCAACCAGGATAAACCACTGCGGAATAACACTGAGAACGGGAAAGGTATCACGCGCGAGAAAATCGACACCCGCCATTAACAGGCACGGGAAAACGGCCGTAAAGACGATATCGATATTAATGGCGGGAAAAATCTCCTGTCTGTCGTCGATGTTGTCAAACATAGAGAACCTCACCCCCGATATCGGACTCGAATATCATTGC